>NZ_JAALDX010000093.1 GCF_014145095.1 Dietzia sp. SLG310A2-38A2
CGGTGGCCGCAGATCTGCTGCTGCAACCTACGGCGGACCTCGTCCACGGCGCCGAGAGCGAGCTTGACGACATGGAAGGCATCGAGCACCGCGGTGGCGTCCTCGAGCTCGTCATCGATGGCCCGCTTGTAGCCGTGGAACGGATCCAAGGCGGCGATCTCCACACCGCTGGTGAAGCCCTTGCCACGACCGGTGAGCCAGTCGGCCAGCACTGCCCCGGAGCGACCTGGCACGAGATCCAGCAGCCTGGCCTGCACCTTTCCTTGGCGATCGCGGGTGAGATCGACCATCCCGGTCAGTTCCTTGGGTCCGCGCTTGCGGCGGGAGACGTGGTGCCAGATGTGTTCATCGACTCCGAGGGTGCGGACCCCGTCGAAGCGGGCCGGATCATCGGCCAGCGCCTGCAGCACGGCCTTGACCGGCGTCCAGACCGTGTGCCACGCGGTGCCGAGCTGGCGGGCCAGTCCGTTGACGGTGGCGTGCTCCCGGCGCAACTGCTGCACCGCCCAGTCCACCACGCGGGTCGTGGTGGCGTGCCGCGGCGAGGCCAGGCCGGGAAGATGTTCGACGAAGGTGCAGCGTTCGCACGCCGCTCCCGGGCACAGGAAGCGGCGCTTGCGCCAGATGATCGTGACGGGGCGACCGAACGAGGGGATGTCGACCAGGCGCACCACTTGCCGGCCATGGCCTACTCCGACGGCGCCGCAGTCGGGGCATCCGACCGGCCCGGGCTCGGACTCGATGGTCACCTCCAGGTGCTCGCCGACCAGATGCACATCAAGGACGTACACGTCGTCGAGGCCGACGAGAACATCGCAGCGGGAACAACGAGACGCAGGTGCGGCGCCGGTGGCAGACCGGCAGCACCCGATAGGCTCGGACATGGGTCGAGGCCCTTTCCGGATTGGGTGTAGTGGTACTTCCAATCCTTCAGGGCCTCGACCCGCTTGCCTCCCTACCGCCTCACCGGCGTGTCGCCCTCACCCACACTCAGATGCGAAGAGCC
>NZ_JAALDX010000094.1 GCF_014145095.1 Dietzia sp. SLG310A2-38A2
TCGACGGAGTTCGAGGCCGTCTCGGACAAGCTCCCGGGCCCGGCGCTGGTGCCGGGGGCCGCGTTCATGGCGTTGTCGCAGCAACTCCCGAGGCAGGGGCTCAGGGCTCTGGCACGGCAGTCGAACGGCCGCTCACTCCGACGGAGCGTGGGCGCGGTGATCGATGCGGCCGCCATCCACTCCACGGTGGCCCGGGCCGCCGAGACGAGGGTGGCAGCCGGCGACCCGACGTGGGTGTACGACTTCTGCTGGACCGGGGGAAACGGGCCCCGGCACTGCGCCGACCTGCCCTTCTTCTGGGCGGTCCCGG
This sequence comes from Dietzia sp. SLG310A2-38A2, assembly GCF_014145095.1. Classification (GTDB taxonomy): domain Bacteria; phylum Actinomycetota; class Actinomycetes; order Mycobacteriales; family Mycobacteriaceae; genus Dietzia. The sequence goes on from NZ_JAALDX010000094.1 coordinate 311, forward strand.
ACGGGGACAACGTGGAACGCTATCTGGGGGCACCGGCGCCGGCGGGCCTGGTCGAGACGATGCACGACTCATGGGTCGACTTCGTGATCGACGGCGACCCGGGCCATCCCGCCTACGAGCCGACTGATCGGCTGGTGATGGCGTGGGATGACCCACCCTCGCAGGTCGCCGACGGACTCTCGGCAGTGCGTGCCGTCTGGTGGCCGGAGGCCCGGTGAGGGGCCTTGCTACGATTGCGCGGCACGTGCCGGTGTGTATTCCCGGCGCGTGCGGGGGGCTATAGCTCAGTTGGTTAGAGCCGCGGACTCATAATCCGCTGGTCGCGGGTTCGAGCCCCGCTGGCCCCACTTGAAAGCGGGCCCGTAGCAGCTTTTGTAGTACTCGCAATCGTCGAGCTGCCCGTCGGCCTGAGCTGGTGTCCGCGCCCGCGCTGCTGCCGCCCGTCGTTGTGTCCGCTGGCGTCGAGCTGGTGTTCGCCGCGCCGAGTGCCGTCTGTGTTCGTGCGGCCGCCCGCCTCGCTTACGGCCGTCGCGGTGGCCGCCGTGGTCGTGGTCGTCGTGCCCGCAAGCCTCGTTGTGGTGGCGGTGCAAACGGTCTGCGCGATTTCGGCATTCTGATCGATCGAGCTGACCTGCGGTTGGCATATTCGAGTTCCCCGTACTCGTTGAGCTATTAGTGGTCCTCGAACTGCCAGGTTTGAAGCTTGACCCACTGACAACCGTCGTTGTCCTCGTCACGGTGGAGGCCGTTGTCGGTTGACTCTCGTGCCCGCTATGTCGCTTGTGATATTCATGTCGGCCGCGCTGGTCGTGGCTGGGGCTCCTTAAGCTACCGGTTCGGCAGGCGCTCGTGCCAATACCGGTCGCCCTCGTACGCACTGCGCCCGTGCCGCTCGTCCCTGCCGCGCTTGTCGCCTCGCTAATGCCAGTTATACTGATTGTATTGCTCGTGCAGACCGTCGTGCTCCTCGTTTCGGTGCCCCCAATTCCTGCCCACGCCCGTTGTGCAAATTCCTGTTGCACTCTTGTCTGGAATTCCGACCGAGCTAGCTGTCGAGATTGTGCCGTAACAACCCGTCTTCGTCGGGCTCATGCAGTCGAACTACCGGCCGCAAGCTTGGGCGCTGGGTGAGACGCACATATGGTGCCAGACTCACCCATCTTCGCTCGGTGTTTCATGCTCCAGGTGCTCAGGTCGGGGTTTAGTGGCTCTTCGCATCTGAGTGT
>NZ_JAALDX010000095.1 GCF_014145095.1 Dietzia sp. SLG310A2-38A2
GGGACCCGCTGACCGTGGGCGAAGCACGCCACCGCGCGGGCGGTGTAGTCACCGACGCCAGGGAGGGCGAGCAGGTCCCCGACGTCCGTGGGGACCTCGCCGCGATGTCGATCGACGACGGCGAGGGCGCACTCCTGCAGTCGGAGGGCGCGGCGGGGATAGCCGAGTTTGCCCCACATCCGGATCACCTCGGCGGGGGAGGCCGCGGCGAGCTCGGCCGGACCGGGCCACCGCTCGAGCCACGCCCGCCAGACCGGTTCCACCCGCGCCACGGGGGTCTGCTGGCTCATGACCTCGCAGAGCAGGATCTCCCACGCGCCGACATCGGGGCCGCGCCAGGGCAGGGGCCGGCCCTCACGGTCGAACCAGGACAGCAGGGCGGAGGTGTCGACGGAGGTCACCGTGGCTCACCGGCGGCGGGGTGTGCACAATATGAGCCATGCCTCATACCGATCCCATCAAGGCCTGGGCCTCGCTCCGCGACGGCAACCATCGATTCGTCGAAGGGCAGATGCGTCATCCCAGCCAGAATACCGAGCGGCGGGAGAAGCTCGTCGCGGCGCAGCACCCCAAGGCCGTGCTGTTCGGATGCTCGGACTCCCGGGTGGCGGCCGAGATCATCTTCGACCAGGGTCTCGGGGACCTCTTCGTGATCCGCACCGCCGGCCACATCAGCGACTCGGCGGTGCTCGGGTCGATAGAGTACGCGGTCCACGTCCTGGAGACCCCGCTGATCGTGGTGCTCGGTCATGACAGCTGTGGCGCCGTCAAGGCGACGGTCGATGCGCTGAACACCGGTGAGATCCCGCCCGGGTTCCTACGGGACGTGGTGGAGAAGGTCTCGCCCTCGATCCTCAACGGGCGCCGCGAGGGGCTCAGTACCATCGACGACTTCGAGGCGCGCCACGTCCTGGAGACCGGCGAGCTGCTGCAGCAGCGGTCCAAGATCATCAGCGACCGGATCGATGCGGGGCGGCTCGCGATCGTCGGTGTGACCTACAAGCTCTCCGACGGGCGTGCGTACCTGCGCAGCGCGTTGGGGGAGGTCGAGGACACCCCCCACGGTCCGGGTGAGGAGATGATCGCGGTCTAGGGACACGCCGCGAGGGGGATCCGACGCCGCGTCCCCTCGGCCCTAGAGTTGGGCCCGTGCACGAACCCCAGGGCTCCCTACCGCGCGAAGTCTATGTGCGGCGCCGCGTCGCCGCCGTCGGCATCGCGGTCGTCGCCGTCCTGGCCGTGGTGCTGGCGCTGTTCCTGGCCTCCAGGGACAGCGGTACTGACACCCAGGATTCGGCGGCGGGCGGCGAGGTCGACTCTGCCGAGGCGGCAACAACCTCGGAGACCACGACGACCGAGACCACCGCCCGGGACGACGGCGGTGCCTCGCGGGGCCGCTGCGCGGATGAGGATCTGAGCCTGGAGGCCTGGTCCGCCGAGCCCAACGTCGAGGTCGGGGAGGATGTCCGGTTCTTCGTCAACATCCTCAACACCTCGGACACCACGTGCGATCGCGACCTCTCCGAGGCGCCGCTGTCCTTCGAGGTCTACCGTCTCGACACCAACGTCAAGGTGTGGTCGAGCATCGACTGCACCACCCCCCGCGAGGACGACGAGGTCGACCTCCGCCCCGGTGAGCCAGAGCCCCGCCAGATCGACTGGACCGGCCGGCGGTCCGCAGAGGGTGCCTGCTCGGAGTCCGATCGGACCCCGGTCGAGGTCGGCGCCTACCAGGTCTACGCGCTGGTCGGGAACGTCTTCAGTCCCGCCGCCACCTTCAACGTGGTCGAGGGCGACTGACCTTCGACGTTCGTGAGGGCGACTGACGCCGACGGCGGGCGCCCGGACGCCGTGTTCTAGGTCGACCCCAGCCCGGTGAGCCACTGGCGCACGTGCCTGGCCCAGAGGGCACCCACACCCTCGACGTCCGCGAAGTCCGTCTGCTCGGCGGCCAGCAGCGCCGGAACCGAGCCGAACCGCTCCACCAGGGCGGAGATCTGTACCGGTCGGAGTCTGGGGATGTGAGCGAGCATCCGGTGCCCACGTGCGGTGACGTGCTCGTCGAGGTCCTCCGGCTCCGCCGGCAGCCCGAGGCAGCGCGCGACGGGGCCGGGCAGGAGCAGGTCGGCATCGGTCAGGGCGGCCAGACGCTCGAGCCCGTGCGTCACCTGGTCGGCGGTGGGGACCGTGCTCCCGCCCGTGGGGTCGACGGCGAGGTGGTCGGCGACG
>NZ_JAALDX010000096.1 GCF_014145095.1 Dietzia sp. SLG310A2-38A2
GAGGTGGGGTGGGAACGCGCCCCGGGTGTGGTGTGGGGCCCGCTTCCGGTCGACCACCTCGAGGGCCATGATCACCAGGGCGTGGGCCGCCCGCCTCGCCGGGACCGGCACCGCGTGCTCGGGGTCGGGAACCGGCACGGGCACTGGTACCGACTCCGCGACCGGGGCGCCCGCACGGTCGTGCTGTCGGGCACCGGGACCCGGTTCGGTCGAGGGGAGGGGTCTGACCCTGCACTCGTCGGGCGAGACCTCCCGGGAGCGCGAGGACCGGCCTGTCGACGGCGGTGACACGGGTGTCGGGGCCATGTGTTCTCCTGCTCCCTCCGGCGAGGACCGGGCCGGTCTCGCGTCCTTCTATGTCGTATGACGCGCGGGGACGGGCGGTCGGTTCCGGCTCCGCTACTGCACGGTCGACGGGCGTTGCCTAGGCTGTCCCCATGCGAGGACTGATTGTCGACTACTTCGGGGTGCTGGACGGCACGGATGAGGACCGCGAGAGCTGGCGGGAGATCCTCATCGGCGCGCGTGCCAACGACGTGCGCCTGGCGGTCCTCAGTAACGAGCCCGAGGGGCCGGGCGCCGATCGGGTGCGGGAGGACGCCCGCGCCTACGGGATCGATCACGTGGTGCTCAGCGGCCGGACCGGGGTGGAGAAGCCTGATCCCGAGGCGTTCCTCGAGGCGGCGCGACGGCTCGAGCTGGAGCCCCGCGAGTGCGTGATGGTCGACGACGCCATCGAGAACGTGCTGGGCGCCGTCCAGACCGGCATGATCGGCGTGTTCTACCAGGTGTTCGACCGTGCGGCTGTGGAGATCCGGGGACTGCTCGGGCTGGACGAGGCGGTCTGACCCGTGGCGACCAGGCTGGCGACGGCGGATGCGGACCTGCTCCTCGGGGATGCCACCCGATCGCGGAGTCGGCACTCGTGTTCCCTCGCGCTCGTCTCCCGTGACGACCCGTGGGACATCGACCGCGTCATGGAGTTCGTCGACGCCCGACTCGCCGATGCTCCCAGGTTCCGCCAGCGCATCCGGTACGTGCCGTTCGGTCTCGCGCGGGCCGTCTGGGTCGACGATCCGGACTTCGACCTGAGTTTCCACGTCCGCAGGTCCGCCCTGCCGGCGCCCGGGGGTATGCGCCAGCTCGCCGATCTGGTGGCCAGGCTGGTCGACCGTCCGCTCGAGCCCGGCCGACCGCTGTGGGAGCTGTACCTCATCGAGGGACTCGCCGACGGGCGACTGGCGGTCCTCACCAAGACCCATCACGTCCTGCTGGGCGGCCCCAACGCCGTGGACCTCGCGCAGGTGCTCATGACCGACGAGAGGGCGTCCGCGGACGTGGACGAGGTGGCCACCTGGACCCCCGTCCCCTCGCCGGGCGACGGCGTGCTCGTCCTGGACGCGCTCATCACCATCGCCACGGACCCGTTGGAGTTGGTCCGACGCTCCGCACGACTGGTCAACGCGGTCGAGAGGGCGAGCCGTGGTCTGGTCGGGGCCGCGAGTCTGACGGTCCTGCGTCCGCCCGGGGGGCTCTCGGAGATGTTCCGGACCTCCCGCCCCCGCGGCAGCCGCGTGGGACTGGCCTCGTTCCCCCTCGACCAGGCGCGGGCGATAGCCAGGGAGCACGGCTGCAAGGTCAACGACGTGGTCCTTGCCGTCCTGTGTGGGGCCCTGCGCTCGTGGATCCTGTCCTGCGGCCACCCGCTCTCGACGGCCGACACGCTCCGGGCGATCGTGCCGATGGCCGTCTCCTCGGAGTCCGGTCCGGTCGAGGGGTCGGAGGTGTCGGCGGAGGCGACCTCCGCCGAGATCGCCTCCGCCCTCATAGGGATGCCGGTGGGGGAGCCCAATCCCCGGATGCGGCTCGCGCAGATCTCGCGGGAGACGGCCACCCACCGCCACCCCAGGCAGGCCGTGGGCGCCAAGTCGTTGGCCCGACTCTCCGGTTTCGCCCCGCCCACCCTGCACGCGCTGGGCTCTCGCGCGGCGATCATGTTGCCGTCGGACAGTTACGACCTGGTGGTCACCAACGCGCCCGGTCCACAACACAAGATGTTCTGGGGCGACGGCGAGCTCGCCGAGGTCTACCCGGTCCCCGCGCTGCTCGACGGGCAGGCGTTGGCCGTGTCGATGAGCAGCTACTCGGGCATCGTCTACTGCGGCTTCACGGCGGATCGCCAGGCGGTGCCGGACGTGGAGGAGATCGGCGAGCTCATCTCGTCGGCCCTGGACGAGCTCACCGGCACCGCCCGCTGACCCGCACCGCCCGCTGACCGGCACCGCCCACCCGAGGAAGGCACCACCATGCGTCTGTTCATCCCTGCCACGCTCGCGATGCTGGAGACCCTGCTCGACGGCGGGGAGATGCCCGTGCGCAGCGCGACGGCGTTCGCCGCGACCCCCGCGCTCGTCGAGTCGTACGCCCAGGGGGACACGGAGGAGATCGAGCACGTGGCGTTCCTCGAGGCCGCCCGCGCCTCGCTCCGACTGCTGGGCGGCGAGATCGACTCCGGCGCGGTGCACGAGGCGCACCCGTACCGCCGGGTGGTGGTGAGCGTGGACGTCCCCGACACCGACGCCCAACCGCGGCCGGATCTGGACACCGCGGTCGTACGCCTGACGAGGGGGACCGTGGCGATGGACGAGGTCGCGGCCGTCCACGTGGACCTGGCGGGCGCGGCCGGTCCCGTCGAGGCCGCGGTCGCGGCCGTGGATCGCGCCGACCTGGGTGACGAGGACGCGGAGCTCACCGTGGGGGATGCTCTCGACCTGGATCTCGCCTGGTACGACGCGGCGGAACTGCCGTTCCTGTTGAATCTGCTCTGAGAACCCCGGAGGGCCGGCCCGGTTACCGGGATCACGCCCGTGCGGTATCCCCCAGACGCTAACCTTCGCTACCGTAGGTTCTCATCTCCGGCACCGTCGGCCCGGTCCTCGGGTCGCGCGGTTCCCGGCCCCAAGGAGGCACCAGTGACCGAGTCGACCAGCGGACTCAACCGTGTACTGCGGGCAGCGGCCGCGAGGGTTCCCGAACCGCGGGCCGCGCACCGCTTCCTGAACCGCCTCACGCACCCGCTCCGGATGGACGACTACTCGTCGCTCATCTATCCGCTGTGGTCCTCCCGGGAGCTGCGCGGGGAGGTGGTCACGGTGCGCCGTGAGGCAGAGGACACCGTCACCCTCGTCATCAAGCCCGGCTGGGGCGCGACCCCGCATTACCAGCCGGGCCAGTACCTGGGCATCGGCGTCCTCCTCGACGGCCGCTGGACCTGGCGGTCCTACTCCCTGACGTCGGCTCCGACCACCGGTCGCGGTGAGTACTCGGTCACCGTCAAGGCCCTGCCCGAGGGGTTGCTCAGCAACCACATCGTCGGCACCGTCGAGCCCGGCACCATCGTCCGCCTCGCGGCGCCGGCGGGGGACTTCCACCTGCCCTCGCCGACCCCGTCCAAGCTGATGTTCGTCACCGCCGGTTCGGGCATCACCCCGGTCATGGGCATGCTCCGTTCCCTGGACCGACGTTCGGTCACCGAGCCGTTCCCCGACGTCGTCCACGTGCACTCGGTGCGCGAGAGGGAGGACGCACTCTTCCTGGAGGAGCTGCGCGCGCTCGAGAAGACGCAGCCCGGGTACGTCCTGCACCTGCGGGTCACCAGCGAGGAGGGACGTATCGACTCCCGCCAGATGTCCGACCTCGTCCCCGACTGGTCGGAGCGGCCGACCTGGGCGTGCGGGCCCAACGCGATGCTCGACGAGCTCGACGAGCACTTTGACGCCACCGGACGCGACGACCTCCACGTGGAGCGCTTCACGGTCAACCGGGACGCCGGGGCCTCGGGCGGGACCGTCACGTTCGGTTCGACCGGCAAGACCGTGGAGCTGGACGGTGCCACCACCATCCTGGAGGGCGGGGAGCAGGTGGGCGTGCAGATGCCGTTCGGTTGCCGGATGGGCATCTGCCAGACCTGCGTCGTGGGACTCGACGAGGGGCATGTCCGCGATCTGCGCAACGGCACCGATCACGGACCCGGTGAACGGATCCAGACCTGCATCTCGGTGGCGTTGGGGGACGTCGAGCTCAAGCTCTGACGGCGTCGGGCCGTCAGTCCTGATCCGT
>NZ_JAALDX010000097.1 GCF_014145095.1 Dietzia sp. SLG310A2-38A2
GTTCGACCCGACCCCGGAGGAGCCCCACCCCGCGCCGGGTCGCGAATCCCAGACCCGGGCGGCGGCCAGGTTCCGCGTGGTGGTGGAAGTCGCGGACGCCGATGAGGCGCAGTACGTCGCGCGGCGCGCGGTCGCCGTGGCCCCCGTGCTGCTGGCCATGGCCGCCAGTTCTCCCTACTGGGCCGACGGCGGTGACTCCGGGTACGCCTCCACGCGAACCTTCGAGGCGCGGTGGTCACCCGCGCACTACACGGTCATCCCCACCGACACCGCGGACGGTGTGCTGGCGGCGGAGGACGAGCTCGTCGGCACCGGCGTGGTGGTGGACCGTGAGTCGATCGACGTCGACATCCGCCCGTCCCGGGACGGCAATGGGGTGGAGCTTGGGGTCTGTGACTCCTGCAGCACGGTGGACACCCTCGTCGTCGTCGCCGCCCTGTTCCGCGCCACGGTCGACCGCATCCTCTCCGAGCGCGCCGACCACGGAACCAGCTGGGAGGATCCCTCGACCACCGTCCTCGACGCGGCGTTCTGGCGGGCGGCCCGCTCCGGCATGGAGGGCGATCTGGTGGACGTGTCCACCGGGGGCCCGCGCCCCGCGTCCGAACTCCTGACCGACCTGGTGGAGGGTCTGACCGAGCAGCTCCGCGCCGGCGGTGAGCTCGACCTGGTCCACGACCTCCTCGACGGTATCCGAGGGGCCGGCACCTCGGCGGCCCGCCAACGCGCCGCGCACCGCCGTCGCGGGAGGCGAGGGGACGTCGTGGCCGTCCTGCTGGCGGAGACCGTCGACCGGATCCGGCCGCGCGACGTGGCGGACGACCGCGACATGCGGTCGATGCTCGCCTCCTACTCGCCGCTGGGTGAGGCCGTCACCGAGGAGGTGCACGACGAGGCGATCACCGAGGACGGCGTGCCGCGGCCCGAGTACGTGGACGTGCTCAAGGCCGTCTCCGACCTGGGCCCCGACACCCTGTGCGAGCGCAGGGACAAGGTCGATGACCGACTGCGCGACCTCGGGGTGACCCTCAAGGTCTACGGCAGGGACGAACCGCAGGTCTTCCCGCTCGACTCGGTCCCGCGGATCATCCCGGCCGACCAGTGGGCCCGGATCTCGGCGGGAATCGAACAGCGGGCACGCGCGATGGAGCTGTTCCTCCGGGACATCTACGGTCCAGGCGAGATCACCCGCGCCGGTATCGTCCCCGCCGAGGCCCTCGAGCGGGCACCGGGCTTCCGGCCCACCGGCCGGTCGGTCCCGGCAGGGGCGCTGCACGCCCCGGTGTGCGGCGTCGATCTGGTCTCCACCGCCCCGGGAGAGTGGGTCGTCCTCGAGGACAACCTGCGGATGGCGGGCGGCCTGGCCATGGCGGTCGCGCTGCGCGACCGGATCAGCGAGGGCTTTCCCGAGTTCGGGGCGCGTTCCGAGATCCACGAACCCCGGGTCGGCCTGGAGATGCTGTCGGAGACCCTGCGGGCCGCCGCCCCGGACGGCGTGGACGATCCCGCCATCGCGGTGGTGATCGCCGAGGACGAGCTCGAGGCCTTCGACCTCAATCAGGCCGCCGCGGCGATCGGCGGCCCGCTCGTCACCCCCGACCACCTGGTGGTCGAGGACAGTCGACTGTGGCGCGTCGACGGAGGGGAGCGCGTCCCGGTCGACGTGCTCTACGTCCGTATGGACGAGGAGATGCTGCTGTCATCGTCGGGTGCGGACGGAACGGTGCTGCGGCGGGGTCTGCTCGGAGCGATGGCGGAGGGCGGCGTGGCCGTGGTCAACGCGCCCGGCAACGGCGCCGCGGACGACAAGGCGATCTACGCGCGGGTGCCGGAGATCATCAACTTCTACCTAGGCGAGAAGCCCCTCATCGGTCAGGTGGACACCTACGTCTGCTCCGACCCCGAGCAGCGGAAGCAGGTCCTCGACCGTCTGGGGGAACTGGTGGTCAAGCCGATCGACGGCTACGGCGGCTCCGGCATCACCGTGGGCCCCGAGTGCTCACCCCGCGAGCTCGACGAGCGCCGCGACGAGTTGAGGCGACACGGCGAGCGATTCGTGGCCCAGGAGGTCCAGGCCCTGTCCACCCTGCCGACGTTCGACGGGCACGAGCTCCAGCGTCGGCACGTCGACATGCGGGCGTTCGTCATGCTCCGGCCCGGGGCCTCGGGTGAGATCCTCGCTTCCGCCCCGCCCGTCGCACTGACACGAGTGGCTCCGGCGGGCACGATGGTCGTCAACGCCTCGAGCGGAGGCGGGGGAAAGGACACCTGGATCCACCGTGCATGACACGACCGAGATCACCGAGGAGGCCGAGTCCCTGGACGTCGCCGGCCCACCCGACGACGCCGCCGGGGGGCCGGGCGAGATCCGTCACACCACCTCGCCGTGCCTGTCACCGGACGGGTCGATGCTGGCGTGCGTGGTCACCGAGCGCACCGGATACCCGCGGGCGGTGCAGCGGCCGCTGGGACTGGGGGGCCTCGACGGCGCCGGGCCCGAGCGCGATGTCGTGCTGCCCGTCAACGGTCCCGTCCGTCGAGTCGCCTACTCGCCCAACGGCAAGTGGCTGGCCTGCGAGGTGGCGCCCGACGGTGGTGAGCGTGAGCGGATCTGGCTGGTCACGACCGATCCCGCGGACAGGGACGTCTATCCGATCGACACCCGTCACGACGCCACCGAGCAGATCGTCTGCTGGGACGGCGACCTGCTGGCCCTGACCGCCTTCGACTCCGAGGGGCTGGCCGAGGGGAGGCTGGTGGACCCGGAGACGGGTGAGAGCACGGTGGTCGACCGCCGGATGGGGGGCGCGCTCGTCCACGCCCGCGACGGGGCCGCCCTGTTCCGGGTGGGCGCACGGGGTCACCGCGAGTTGCTCCGCATCGTCCCGGACGGCCGGTGGTGGCCGCTCCTGCCCGTCGACACCGGCTCCACCACGGACGCCGGAGTGATCCTCGACGCGGGGGGTGAGAACCGGCCGATGAAGATGCTCGTGCGCAGCGACCACTCCGCGGAGCGCATGGGTCTGCTCGCCGTGGAGGCGGACGAGGAGAGCACCGAGTCCTGGACAGTGGCCTACCGGGAGGACGCCGACCTCGACCGGGTGGAGGTGAGCCTGGACCGCTCGACGGCCGTCCTGCTGTGGAACGTGCGGGGCGGGCTCTCCGAACTCGAGGTGCTGGACCTGCGGAAGAGTCGTCCCCGGACCATCGCCCGACCCCCGCTGCCGGAGGTGGTCGCGACCTCTCCCACGCTCACCGCCGACGGCCGTCTGCTGGCGCTCACGGTGCAGAGTCTCGACCAGCCGCCGCGCATCGTCATGTACGACGTGGAGCGACGGAGGTGGACGGGAGAGCCGCCGAGGCAACCGGATCCGGCCCCGGTGCTGGTCCGCTTCACGGCCCGTGACGGTCTGGAGCTGTCGGGGTGGCTGTACCGCTCCGACCCCGCCGACGAGCCGACACCCACGGTCGTGCACCTCCACGGTGGGCCCGAGGGGCAGTCCCGGCCGGGGTACAACGACCTCGCCCGCCGGTACCTCGACATCGGCGTGACCTATTTCGCGCCCAACGTGCGCGGGTCCACGGGGTCCGGCCGCTTCTTCAGTCACGCCGACGACCGCTACGGCCGCTTCGCGGGGATCGACGACGTCGAGGACGCGCTGTTGCACCTGGTCGAGGAGGGGATCGCCGACCCCGACCGGGCGGTGGTCTCGGGCCGCTCCTATGGCGGGTACCTGGTCAACGCGACCCTGGTCCGGCATCCCGGGAGGTGGCGCGGGGGCATCGCGGCGTGCGGGATGAGCGATCTCCAGAGTTTCTACCGCACCACCGAACCGTGGATCGCCGCCGCGGCGTATCCCAAATACGGGAACCCGCTGCAGGAGCGTGAGCTGCTCAGGGAGGCGTCACCCCTGAATCTGTACCACCACGTGGACGTGCCCGTGCTCTTCGTCCACGGGGCGCACGACACCAATGTGCCGCTCAGCGAGACGGAGCAGGCAGTGGAGGCATTGCGCCGGCGTGGCGTACCGGTGGACGTGTTGCTCTTCGAGGACGAGGGTCACGAGTTCGTGAAATTGGCCAACAGGCAGCTGCTCGGAGACCGGGTGGTCGACTTCTGTCAGGAGGTGTTCGGTGTTCGGACGCAAGAAGAGTGAACCCCGCGACGCGGACGGGTTCGAGGGACGACTGATCGGGTGGCGGCGCCACATCCACGCCCACCCCGAGTTGTCCTACGAGGAGACCGAGACCACCGATTACATCGACGCCGAGCTCCGGGCGATGGGGCTGGAGCCGACGCGGTTCCGGCTCGGCACCGGCCTGTGGTGCGACGTCCCGGCCGCCGACGGCGCCACCGCATCGGACGTCGTGGCCCTGCGCGCGGACATCGACGCGCTGGCCATGGGCGAGGACGCCGGTGAGTCCTTCGCCTCGGAGGTCGACGGGGTCGCCCACACGTGCGGTCACGACGGCCACACCGCGATGCTCCTGGGCGCGGCCGAACTGCTGGTCGCCGACCCGCCGCCGCGCCCCGTGCGCCTGATCTTCCAGCCGGCGGAGGAGACCATGCCGGGAGGCGCCAAGGACTGCGTCGAGGAGGGCGTGGTCAAGGGCGTGGATCGCATCCTCGCGCTGCACTGCGACCCGCACCGCCGCGTCGGCGAGGTGGGCGTGACCGGCGGCGCCATCACCTCGTCCAACGCCAAGATCGGCATCACCGTCCACTCGGACGGCGGGCACACCGCCCGGCCGCACGAGACCCAGGACACGGTCTTCGCCCTGGCGCAGATCGTCACGGGGGTGACCGCCGTGGTGGACCGGACGATCGATCCGCGCTCGGGCACGGTCCTGACCTGGGCCTCGGTCAAGGCCGGGGGGACCGCGCCCAATGTCATCCCCGACTCGGGGCAGCTGTGGGGCACCCTGCGCAGCGCCGACCGCGACGTCTGGGCCACGGCGGAGCCCGTCGTGCGCGAGGCCGTCGAATCGATCGCCGCGACGTACGGGGTCCGCGCCGAGGTGGACTACGTCCAGGGTGTGCCGCCGGTGGTCAACGACGTCACGTGCGCCGACCTGGCCGCGTCGGCCGTCGAACAGGTGCTCGGTCCGGACGGGGTGGGCACCGCCGTGCAGTCCAGCGGCGGCGAGGACTTCGCCTGGTACACCGAGGAGATCCCCGGCGTCTACCTGCGACTGGGGGTGTGGGACGGCGAGTCCGAGGAGACCGACCTGCACCACCCGGGGTTCGTCCTGGACGAGGCCGCGCTGCCCCACGGCGCCCGGATCTTCGACGCCTTTGCGCGACTCGACCGCGGAGACTGAACGGGGGCGTTCAGGAGTGGCCGAGCAGATGCCGAGCGACGACGGGCCGTACTCGACCGTCGGCCTGATGGCGGACCCCGGGGTGCCCGACAGGGTGGCGGCGGCGATCGCGGACGACCTCGCCGACGATCTCGCCCGCGAACTCGGGGGGCGGTGGCGGGTCGAGGTCGCCCAGGAGACGCTCCCGCTCGGCCCGGACGGCGAGATCCGACTCACCGAGCACGCTCCCCGGTTACTGCGGCAGCACGAGTGGGACTTCCTGATCTATCTGACCGATCTGCCCACCCGATCCGGCGGGCACCCGATTCTGTATGACCTCAGCGGTTCAACCGCTGCGGCCCTGGTCTGTCTGCCGGTGCTCGGCGTCGTTCGGGTGGGATCCAAGGCCCGGGCGCTTGCCCTCCGCCTGGTGAGGTCGGGAACCCGCCGGGACGAGTTCGGCCCGCCCGGTTCGGACGACCTGCCCCCCGCCACGTGCACGGGCGTGGTCAGCAAGGTCCGATTGCTCGGGGGGATGGTGCTCAACAACAGGCCCACCCGGATGGTGACGGCGTTGTCCGGTGTCGTCGCCGCCGGGGCGGGCACGGGTGCCTTCGGCATCTTCTACGGCAGCATCGCCTCCCTCGCGGTGGAGCTGCATCCGATCCGGTTGCTGTTGATCAGCGTGCTGGGTGTGCTCACGCTCGTGACGTGGCTCATCCTGCGGAACGGACTGTGGACCGGCTCCGACGACGAGTTCGGTCCGGGCCGTCGGCGGATGGACAACACGGCAACCGTGCTGACAGTGGGGGTCGGCGTGGGAGTCATGTTCCTCGGACTGCTGGTGGCCATGCTTGTGCTCGCGATCGCCGTGGTGGACGCCGGCTACCTCGAGACGCAGCTCGGGCGGCCCGTCGGCGCTCCGGACTACGTCCACCTGGCCTGGCTCGCCACCTGCCTCGGGGCGTTCGCCGGCGCGCTGGGCTCGAACTTCGACGATGAGGACGCGGTCCGCGCGGCCACCTACAGTCTGCGGTGGCACGAACGACGCACGATGTTCGACAACTATCAGCGGCGGGCCGGTGAGCGCCGCGAGCAGCAGGAGCGGGAGCGGATCGAGCGCGAGAACTCCGACGACGACGACTACCGCAACGACGACAACCACGACGACGACAACCACGACGACGCCAACCACGGCGGCGGGGACGCCGGGGGGACGTCCACGGTGGAGGATGACTGCTCGAAAGGGTAGACAAGGGACATGACAGCCGTCCCGACCCAGATCGCCCCGTCCGCCTCCGCCCCGACTCTGCCCGCCGCGAGCGGGCCGATCTCGGAGGCCGTGGTCACGGCGTTGGCGACGGGCCGGACCGACGGGCTCCCGGGCGTGCCGGCGGACACCGATCCGCTCGGCCGCGATCTGCAGCTCGCGCTGTACACGCTGTACGAGCTCCACTACCGGGGCTTTGACGGGGTCGACGCCGACCTCGAATGGGACCCCGAGCTCCTGCGGCTCCGGCGCGCCCTGGAGTCGCTGTTCCTCGATCACCTCCGGGGAGCCGTCGAGCCCGGCGACGACCCGGTGGCGGAGATGGACGCACTGTCAGTGGAGGCGACCTCCGGTACCGGCCCGTCCTGGTACTTCAAGGACGAGGGCACCTGGGACCAGCTGCGCGAGTACTTCGCCCACCGGTCGCTGTACCACCTCAAGGAGGGCGACCCCCACGCGTTCGCCATCCCGCGACTGCAGGGGCAGGCCAAGGCCTCGTTCGTCGCCGTGGAGTTCGACGAGTTCGGCGGTGGGCGCGGCGAGCGGGTGCACCAGCAACTGTGGGCCGACCTCATGAGGTCCGCGGAGCTGGACCCCACCTACCTGGGTTACCTGGACCGGGTCTCCGCGGCGACGCTGTCGACCGTCAATCTGATGTCGCTGTTCGGCCTGCACCGATCCCTGCGCGGCGCCGCGATCGGGCACTTCGCCGCCATCGAGATCACCTCGTCCCCGGGGTCGGCGCGGCTGGTCGCGGGCCTGCGGCGGATGGGGGCCCCGGAGGAATGCGTGCACTTCTACGCCGAGCACGTGGAGGCCGATGCGGTCCACGAGCAGGTGATGCGCCACGACGTCGTGGGGGACCTGGTGAGCCGGGAGCCGCAGCTGGCGGCCGACGTGGTGTTCGGGATGCGCACGCTGGACTACCTCGACGAGCTGGCGGCGGGCGAGATGCTCGCCGCGTGGGGCCGCGGGGACTCCTCGCTGCTGCCCTGACGCGCGGGCGCACCGACGTCGCGGCACCCGCCACCCGCCCCGAGCTCAGTCGTCTGCGCCGGCTGAGGTGTCGGTAGGGGTCTCGGTAGGGGTGGCCCGTATCTTGCGCCGGTGGCTGGTGTCGCACAGCGGGTAGTTCTTGCTGCGCCGACACGTACACACGGCCACCATGAACCGGTCGGAGCACACGCGGGCGCCGTCGTCGGTGACCAGGTCGACGGGACCCTCGACCAGCATCGGACCACCGGGGACTATCCGGACGACCCGGGACTCCCGGTCACCTGCGGTCGACACGGACCACCACCAGTTCCTCCACCCGCCGCCCGGGCTCGAGCAGGCCCGCCGCCTCGAGGCGCTCGGCGTACTCGAGCATGACCGGTCCGAACTCCACGACCCGGCTGGCGACCTGCCGGGCGTCGAACCCGGCCCGCCCGAGCCGGGCGATGGTCTGCGGGGGGTCGGAGAACTCGGAGTGGACGATGAGCATGGACCCGCCGGGGGCCACGAGATCCGGGGCCAGATCGCAGAGCTCGTCCAGGACCACCCTCCCGTTGGCGCCGGCGTCCCAGGCCCGGTTGGGTCCGGTCCCGCGGAGGGGTTTGTCCGAGGGGACGTAGGGCGGGTTCGACACCACCACGTCGAACGGCCCGGCCCGCCGGGCGTCGGCGAGGGTCCCGACGCGCGCGTCCACCCGCACCCCGGCGCGCTCGGCGTTGCGGGTCGCGCAGGCGACGGCGGCGGGGGAGATGTCAAAGGCGAGGACCTCGCGCGCACCCTTCAGTGCTGTCTCGATGGCGAGGATCCCGCTGCCTGTACAGATGTCGAGGACCCGCTTGCCGGTGACCAGGTCAGCCTGGTCCAGCGCCTCGCAGAGCAGCCACGAGTCGTCCTGCGGGGCGTAGACACCGTCGTCGACCTCGATG
>NZ_JAALDX010000098.1 GCF_014145095.1 Dietzia sp. SLG310A2-38A2
TCTACGGCGACCTGGTCCACGCGATCCTGCAGAGATACGTGTCCGCTCGACTCGAGCTGGGGGTCGGTCCGGATCGGGACCTGCTCATGCGCGCGCTCCGGGACGAGTGTGAGAAGGCCGTCGCCGCGGCCCCCGGGCTGCTCGCCCCGCTGTGGCGCCGTCGGCAGATGCTCCTGGCCGCCGAACTCGGCCGGTGGTTCGAGGAGGACGGCGCCGATGCCGACGCGGGCTGGCGGCCCACGGCCACCGAACTCGGGTTCGGGCGCGAGGTCCCCGGGGAACCGACGGTCGAGATCCCGTTCGAGGTGACCACCTCCCGCGGACCGGAGACCCTGCTCCTGGCCGGTTCGATCGACCGGCTCGACGTCCGGGGCGGCGCGCAGCGCGTCACCGACTACAAGACCGGGAAGCCGCCCGGAACGGAACAACGCCCGAGCGAGGACGACCCCACCGTGTCCGGCACCCGGTTCCAGCTCCCTCTCTACGCCGCAGCCGCCGCCTCCGCCCGGGACATGCCGGTGAGCGAGGTCCGCTACTGGTACTGCACCGAACGCGGCGAGTTCGAACAGATCTCCCTCGCCGTCTCGGACTCCGTCATGGACCGGGTCCGCTCGGACGTCGGGCACCTGGTCGACGCCGTCCAGCGGGGATGGTTCCCCCTCAAGGGCGGACGCGGGTCCTCCCGGGACCTGGCCGACCTCCTCGGAGGAACGGACCTGGACCGCACGTGGGAGCGGCTGTCCGGGCGGGAGCCCTTGGCGTCCCACCCCGCGTTCGTCGGCATCGTCACCGGCGACACCACCGAGACCGGATCGGACTCGACCTCATGAGCGTGCTCCACGACCAGCCCGCCCGCGACCGGGTCGAGCGGGACACCGCCGCCACCCTGTTCGTCGAGGCCGGGGCGGGCACCGGCAAGACCCACGCCCTGGTCGGCCGGCTCAGCACCCTCCTGCTCACCGACGGTGTGCCCGTGGACCGGATCGCCGCGATCACCTTCACCGAGAAGGCGGCCGCCGAACTGCGTGACCGGCTCCGCGTCCACCTGGTGGACCGACGGGACGGTGGAGACCACCGGGCGGACGCCGCCCTCGCCGGGCTCGACACCGCGGCGATCGGGACCCTGCACTCGTTCGCTCTTCGCCTGCTCTCGGAGAATCCGCTCGAGGCCGGGATCCCCCCGAAGGTGACCGCCCAGCAGGACACCGCGGAGGCCACGGCCGTGGAAGCCATGTGGCAGGAATGCGCGACCGTCCTGTTCGGCGGCGACCGGGACGGGTCGCGCTCCGGAATCCTGGCCCAGGCCGTCGACGACATGCTCGACGCCGGCGTCGGCACGCTCGCCTTCCGCGAGATGGTCGAGGCGCTGCACCGCGACTGGGACCGGCTCCCGAACGGTCCTCTCTATTCCGGCGGGTCTCCCGACTCCGAGCTGCCCGCCTCTCCCGATCTCGCAGAGATCGTCGCCGCGATCGGGTCGATCATCGGGTGGCGCGAGTCCTGCCAGGACGAGACGGACAAGCTCTACCAGACCCTCGCCAAGCACGAGGCGTGGTTGACGGACCTGCAGTCGGCAGCCACGGACCGGACGGCCTCCCCGACCTGGGTCGAACTCCTCGCCAAGCCCCTCGGCCCCGGCAACGGGGGGAAAGGACCCAACTGGGGAGGCGCCGAGACCGTCAAGGAGATCAAGGAGGAGATCAAGCGCCTGCCCTCGATCTGCACCGAGGTCCTGTCCGCCCACTGGCGGCCGCGCATCGCGATCGTCCTGGACGCTCTCATCCCGGTGATCCGCCGACACGCCGACGACCGGCGCAGACACGGCACGTTGCAGTTCCACGACCAGCTCGTCCTCGCCCGCGAGCTGCTGCAGGACCGGGCGGTCCGGGACCGGGTCAGGGCCAGGTACACACGGATCCTCATCGACGAGTTCCAGGACACCGACCCCATCCAACTCGACCTCGCAACTCTCCTCACCGCCGACGAGCCGCACGACGGCACAGGTGCGGTATCAGTGTCAGGAACCGGGAGGCTCTTCACCGTCGGCGACCCCAAGCAGTCCGTCTACCGCTTCCGGCGGGCCGACATCTCCACCTACCTGCGAGCGCAGCGCGGGGTCGGAGTCGAGATCGAGCGTCTGAGCACCAACTTCCGGTGTTCGCGGGCGGTGCTCGACTGGGTCAACGAGGTGTTCTCGGAAGTACTGCTCGCCGCGGAGGGTGTCCAGCCCGACTACCGGGAACTGGAACCGGGTCCCGATCGGCCTCCGTACGACCCCGCGCACGGCCCCCGCCCGTTCGTGTTCCGCACCGAGGACGTGCCCGCGCTGCCAGATCACTGCCCCGCGGACGCGAGCGACGACACGACACGCCACTGGACCGAGGCCTCCGATGTCGCCCGGGTGATCGCGACGGCCGTCCGCGAGCAGTGGACGCACGAGTCAAAGAACGGCGGTCACACCCCGCTCCGCCTCGGGGACATCGCGATCCTCCTGCCCTCCCGGGGCTCTCTGCCCATGATCGAGAAATGCCTCGACCACGCCGGGATCGACTACCGGACCGAGGCGTCGTCCATCGTCTACGGCACCCCGGAGATCCGCGACCTCCTCCTCGCCGTGCGGGCTGTGGCCAACGCCGCCGACGAGGCATCGCTCGTCGGAGCACTCCGTTCCCCGCTCTTCGGCTGCGGTGACGACGACCTGCTCCGCTGGCGCGCCGCCGGTGGGGCGTGGGCCCCCGGCGCCCCGGCGCCCGACCACCTCGAGGACTCCCCCGTCGCCGCG
>NZ_JAALDX010000099.1:0-2671 GCF_014145095.1 Dietzia sp. SLG310A2-38A2
GACAAGCCGAACGGCAAGACGACGTTCTTGAAGAAGTACGCCGCCTTCACGCTGCTCGTGCTCGACGAATGGCTCCTCGACCCGCCGGACGACGGCATGCGCAGCATGCTGCTCGAACTCCTTGAGCGCCGCTATGGGCACGCCTGGACGGAGTTCTGCACCCAATACGCCCAGAAGGACTGGCACCAGCGCCTCGGCTCCGCCGTATACGCCGACGCCTGTCAACGGCGGTTGAAGATTGACCCCTACGTGACGGGCGAATTTTGACCCCTCTGGTTGTTGGTCTGTGCGGTCATGAGGTCTCGTCGTGCTTTGGTCCGGTAGGACTGGCCGCCGAGGGTGAGGACTTCGGCGTGGTGGACGAGGCGGTCGATCATCGCGGCGGCGACGATGTCGTCGGCGAAGATCTCGCCCCAGCGTCCGAATGGCATGTTCGAGGTGACCAGGATCGAGCCTTGCTCGTAGCGGTGGGCCACGAGCTGGAAGAAGAGGTTGGCGGCGTCGGAGTCGAACGGGATGTAGCCGACCTCGTCGATGATGAGCAGCTTGTAGCGCCGTAGCTTGCGCAGCTCGGCCTCGAGGCGGTTCTCGGCGTGAGCGGCCTGCAGCCTGGCGAGCCAGCCGACGGCCGTGTCGAACTGCACGGCGTAGCCAGCGGCGATCGCCTTGTATCCGAGGGCGATCGCCAGGTGGGTCTTGCCGACTCCGGGCGGTCCGAGCAGGACGACGTTGTCGGCCTTGCCGATGTAGGTGCTCGTCGCCAGGTGCGCGAGCACGTCTCTGCGCAAGGTGGGCTGATGGTCGACGTTGAAGTCCTCCAGCGTCTTGACCTGCGGAAAGTGCGCCGCCCGCGTGCGGACCTGAATGCCGGAGGCTTCCCGGTCGGCGACCTGTCGGCCCAGGACGGCGGCCAGGTACTCCTCGTAGGTCCAGCCCTGCCTGCGGGCGGTATCAGCCAGATCGGAGAACACGTTCGAGATGGTCGGGGTCCCCGAGCACCCGGGCGGCATAGGCGACCTGGGAGGAGGCGTCCTGGCTCATGCCGACACCTCCGAATCCACTGCTGCGTTGCCGACGAAGTCGACGTCGTAGAGGTCGTCGTAGTCGCACAGCGAGCGCACCACCGGGTCGGTGAACGAGCTCATCGGTGGTTGCTCGCGGGCCCGTTGCCAGTAGTCCACGCGCAGTTGCTTGGCCAGCTCCACATGCCGCGGGTTGGTGACCGTCCCGCGGCGGGACCAGCTGCGGCGGTGCTCGGCCACCACGGCCCCCGCGCGGGTCACAGTGATCGTGTGCAGGCTGGCGACTACCTCGACCAGGCGCCCGATCACGCGGGGGTCGACCGAGTAGTCCACCGAGTCGATACGGACGTAATAGTCCCGCGCCAGCCTCACCGTCGTGCGCAGGCCCGTGGTCGGGGCGACCGGCGGAAGGGCTAGCATCCGGGCCCGGTCCTCGACCAGCGCGTCGACCGGCCTCGACCCCAATACGCGCACCGTGCGGGTGTTTGCCGTTGCCAGCCACTCGGTGAGCTGGTCATTGAAGTCATCCGGGCCGGTGAACTTCCGGCCGGCCATGAACGACTGGCCGAGGTAGCCGTTGTGGCGCTCCACCATGCCCTTGAACTCCGGGTCCCGCGGCGGGGCGATCACCAGCTTCGACGACAGCGTCCCGGCGAACGCGGCGGCATCGACCGTGGGCTTTCCCGCTGAGGTGGCGATCGCCGACTCCCGGTCCCACCACAGGCGGTGGGTCACCGCCCCGAGCTGACCCAGCAGCAGCCACATCCCGGCCAGGATGTCGCCGGCCATCCGGGAGGGGATCATCGTGGCGGAGATGTACCGCGAGAACGCCAGCGTCATCACCAGCACAGGCATCTGTGCGCTCTGACCTGCGCCCAGCGGGATAGGCGACTTGGGGAACCACAGATCGCACTGCGTCGTATCACCGGGCTTGTGCTCGATCCGGTCCGCCGGGTCGACCCCGCGGTACTCGGGGCGGATCGCTCGCCCTCGGTCCTTGAGCACGGTCATCGAGTGCGGCCAGGCGATCCGCTCGGCGATCACCGTGGCCGGCATCGTCGGGTACTCGGCCAGCAGCTTTCGGATCTCCGGTTCGAACGCATCGGCCAGCGAACCCTTCGGGGCTCGCTTGTACTTCGGCGGCTCGAATGAGGCCAACGCTGAGCGCACCGTGTTCCTCGCTATCCCCAGCCTCCTGGAGATCTCCTTGATCGGCACGCCCTCGCTGTTATGCAACCGGCGTATCTCGGCCCACTGCTCCACTGCAATCACCCTCCCAGGGTCGGGGGGGTCAATATTCACCCGTCACCAGGGGGTCAGTATTCACCCGCCGTCGACAACGCCATCATGGACCGCATCGTCCACAACACCCTCTGGATCGAGACCGGCACCTTCAACATGCGCGAACACACCGCCGTGAACTAACCCCCGGGATCGGCGCACGAGAGCCGGTGGCTCCCACCCCATCAGCCACCGGCTCTCAACGGCAATAACGGTGGCTCCCAACCTCAATAACCGGTGGCTCTCAAACCTCCGAATACTCAAGTAATCTCCGTGCAGCAAACTGAGCGTGACCCCGACCCGGTCCATCTCGCGGTGGACCTGTTCCCAGTCCGGCTGAGCGAACACGCTCTCGTGCTCCCCGCGGC
>NZ_JAALDX010000099.1:2681-2746 GCF_014145095.1 Dietzia sp. SLG310A2-38A2
GTCGATGTCTGCCTGCACAGCCCACCTCCGGACCGTTTCCTTG
Organism: Dietzia sp. SLG310A2-38A2; assembly: GCF_014145095.1. Lineage (GTDB taxonomy): Bacteria > Actinomycetota > Actinomycetes > Mycobacteriales > Mycobacteriaceae > Dietzia. Next base: position 2,725 of record NZ_JAALDX010000099.1, read on the forward strand.
CCCAGCCCCAACCGGCGGCCCA
>NZ_JAALDX010000099.1:2756-16380 GCF_014145095.1 Dietzia sp. SLG310A2-38A2
AAAATGTCAGGCATACACCTGTTCATGAGTGAGCTCGGCAACGTCGTCCCAGCTCGTCTCGGTCGCGTCGGCGGCTTCCAGCACCGCGGCGACACTCTTGCGGGACATGCCCTGTGAGGCGGCGATCGCTCCCCCGACAGGCCTTCGGCGCGAAGCTGCAATACGAGCTTCGACCTAATCCTCTGTACAATCATGGATTCCGCCTTCCGCCCCGCGCCCAATACACACGGTGGGAGGAGCCTAGGGAGCGGTGGCCCCCACGGACGCTAGTGCTGGCCCCCAAGCGCAATATTCGCGATCCCGGCCACTGGCCCCCGATGGCAAAAGCGATGGCCCCCAGCGAGACGAATACTCACCCGGCAGGCGACCTGTACGGGACGCCCTTCAGAGGCGATCACTTCGACCGCCGCGTACCGACTTCTGGGGCGGTCTCCTCCTTCACTAACTCGACGGCGCGTTGGGCGACGACTAGCTCAGTCTCAAACTCGCGGATCCGCTTGTTCGCCTTGGCGAGTTCACCTTTCTCAGCCCTACTCAGTCCAGGTGCCTCGCCGCGGTTGATCCAGACCGGCCGGAGCCAGTTGTAGATCGTCTGGTCACTGAGATCAAGGTCGTGCGCGACAGCAGCTTCACTGCGCCTTGCCGCCAGCAACTCGAGGACCTTGCGCCTGAACTCGGCCGAGTAGCCTTGTCGTCCCACCTTTTCCTCACAGTGTTCGCCACCAGAATCCACAAATTCCGACTCTGTAGAACCCGGGACACACCAGAAACTTTTTCCAACCCAGTGCGATTCAAGCCGACCGTAGCCAGCGAAGGTTAAGCGCAGGTCAGGAAGAAGACTGATAAGCAAGAACAAGCATCGCAAGCCTACTGAGCTCTACGAACGGAAATGATCGCTACGACGAACAACACCCCTACACCAGCCCACTCACTAAGTGCGAACGACAAAGCCAGACTCGCAGGGCTGTTACCGAGACCAAGAACAACAACCAGAGCGAATAATGTAACGAGGCTAATTGCCGTACCGGCCAAGACCTCATTGTAGCGACCAGAAGGAACAAGATAGTATCGGATCGCGGAGTAGCGAAGACTCACTCCGAAAATATACAATCCCACACCGAATGCGGTGGTGCCGTCGATGGCATATAGTGCGCCGAAAAGCACACCAGTAATCAATCCGCCGAAACACGTGATCAAAAAAAAGCCGACTAGGCCCAGGGCTGCAGTGATAAGAGTAGAGACGTGGGCTCTCCGATAGCCACCTGCCTCCGACCTCCAAGCTTGAAACACTTTTCCTACAGTGGTAATCCCCGTAGTGGAAATAGAATTGATACGATCTGCAGAAGCGAACTTCGAAGCGTCGCCTGGATTCATTGTGCCACTAGCAAGAGCCATCGGGGCAGCCGTATACACAGCAGTAACAGACTGCGAAACGAATATAGCGAATTCCGTACGGTAGTACCCCACAATTCTAGCCACGCGAAAAGCGGTGTTCCAATTCGACTTAGAGGGTCGCACCTCCGCCACTAACGCGGCAGCAACCGATGCTGAGCCTAGGATCACCAGAGCTGGGCCGTACCAAAATGAAGACCAACCGAACAGCATCAAGACTACGGCTATAAGCCCAGCAGAAAGCAACGGCAACGTACCATAAATTAGGTTCTTCCACGGTTGGCCGGTCCCCACGAAGTACCAATTCAACGCCAGACCAGTATTAACAATAAATCCGATACAAACCGAAACGGCAATCGCCGGTTCATCAGGCCCTACGACAAACCAAAGCAGTAGGACCCCGGCGGCAGCAACTACGAAGCAGCCAATAATACGAGTAGCGATACTATCTACAAAGATTAGCGGTCGCTCGCTGGGGGCCGCCTGAGCCACTCTGGTGATTCCCACGATAGACCAACCGTAGGATGCAACGGCAGCCAACATGAGCCCGAATGACTGTCCGAGAACGAAAGAAGACCACTCACCCGGAGAACTGTTCCTCGCAACGATAGGCAGAACTACAAATGGACCTAGCGCAGCGGCGGCTTGAACCCCAACCATTTGGGCCATCCGCGCAACTGGAAGCGCCATTCAAACACGTCCTAAACTAGATGGCTTTGGGGCAGAACTATCCAGGCGGATCGTCACGTTCTATGAGGCTGATCTACTGCTGATCTGCGGATCCGGTTCAGTTCCTTGCGCTACGGCATAGTACGCCGCAAAACTGACCGCCAAGTATACCCACACAAATCGAGCATTCTCAGCATTCAGCGTTCCAAGGTTGACGAGCAGTGGCAACCACATCAAAGCCGCCACGCTAAGGTGAGCTTCTCGACGAGGATTACGAGCTAGTTTCACAATAATAAAAACGAAAGGAGCAAAGAATATGACAGCGCCCACGGTTCCAGTCTCGGCAAGCAGACTCAGATACGTACTGTGCGCGACGTACCCAATGTGCGAGACAGTGTAAGTAGGGGAAACGAAGCTAAACTGGCCAAGGCCGATGCCTGAAACTGGACTCTGGGCCCACAACTCGAGGGCTGCAATCCACAATGTCTCCCTCACACCTGCGTCGACAGTTCCCGAATCCGAGAAAAGCCGCTCCACGGCGGGTATTCGGTCCCCAAGCACAAATAGGGCCAGCACAGCACCAACACCAACTAACGTTAGCGAGAACTGGTAAAGGACACCAATTGATCGACCCACCCACGGTGCAATGAGGACAAAGATAGCTGTCGCAAGCATTGGGCCGCGCGAACCGGTTGAGACCACACCCAAAACTATAATTGCTGAGATGAAGCCGATTGGAGCTCTACCAATCAGTAAGGCGCGAACCGCGACGATCGCCAACGAGGTCACAAAGTAGAGACCAAGCAAATTTGGATTCTCAAACGCTCCCGTAAACCTCGACGTCCAAGCGCCTGCACGGACTAGCTCAACTATGCTAACCAACGCAGTCGACAGGGCCATCGCAGACCAGGAGTCGAGAAGACCGATCTTGCCAATCTTGAAGTCGCGATAGGCGAGTACGGCTACCGAACCGAACAGCGCGATACACACTGCGATTTTAAGAAACTCCGTGGCGAACCGTACTGGATCCGGCGTCATACTTGTAAGGACCGGCACCATGAGAAACGAGAATGAAGCCCAAGCCAGAAACGCTACGCCGTAAAGAGCGGGGCCGATAAACAACCGTGCCGACATCGAGTCGTACCAAGAGCTTCGAACCGCACCAAGGAGCAATACAGGTAACAAGAAGTCGACAAGTCCGACGTTCAGGTTAAAACCGAGTGACACAACGAACATAAAGGGCAACGCCAAACCAACCGCTTGCACTAGCGACAGCCGTCTCATAACAAGACCGAAAACAATACCGGCAACGAGAAGGACGCGGCCAGCCAGACCATCAACATAGATCGACACTGTTAGTGCCGCGACAGAGAATAGCACTAGCCATGTTAGAGAAGCCGCCTCTTGGCGAGGGCCATCACCAAATACTTCAGAAACTCGGTTTGCTTCGAGCGGACTACCTACGCCGTTGGACTGGTTCGATCTGGAGCTAGACAACGGAGGTCCTAGCCGAAAGCCGAAGCAACAAACGAATGAAGAGGCCAGGAATATAGCAAAGGAGCCGAATACGAACGGGCGGCCTTGATTCACGTCGCGTCTTCACAGATGTGAATCCAACGGCGGAGCGTCGCAAAGCCCTATTTCCCGCCACCGAGTGTTCAGTTACGGGCTCGCCATACCCAACTCCCCAAGGAGCAGAAAGATCTGACGCGACATGAGAGATGTTCGAGTCTTCTAAGTCGCTGTAATAAACGATTCGGTATGAATTCGAGGCAGGCCCACTCAACCTCGAGTAGAGATTTGCTACTAGCCACGAAGCTATTGTTCGAGAAATCGGGAATCGATCGGGGATATCTACCCCCAACTCCAAGTTCTGATTGCGTCCGCTCTTAGCGCTAAGCACGACTGCAGAAAGCTCTCGGTATAGATGAATATACTCCACGGAGCCGACTGCTGGTAGATCAATAAGCAACTCGTGACGGCGGCGTAGACGAGCATTCTTGCTGGAATCCACGATAGCTTGAATTCCAGCCTGCGACAGGTTCTCGATCACAATCGACCAGACTTGTTGCCAGTCACCTACATAGTTGCTGTTTCGATTGAACTCTGCGTCTGCGACTCGCCGAGCAACTTCCCCTACATCTAAACCGGTGCGCGAAGTCACCGATTCTATGATTGGTCCCCACACGTCGCATCGGTGAAATCCCTCGCCGCAAGTACACCGGCGGTCGCTTGCAGACCACTCGAAAAGGTTGCATAGCTCGCCGCCTGATAGAGCGCCCAAGCTCGAAGAAAGCTCACGGTCTAGAATGCTGGACCCGCTGCGGCCATAGCCCCCGATGTACACGATATGCATTTCAGCTCCTTTGAGGAGAGCCCTCGTTAACGAGGCCCACTGGTTTTTGGCGGCAGAGTGGGAAGAGACCTAGAGCCGATGTACTCCCTCAACAACCGGAACAACAGCTCGCGTATCGAGTAGCGGACACCTCATATCTGAGATAGACGCAAGATCAACCGCCTTATGATTCTGGAGCAGGATGATCAGGTCCGGTGACCCGTTCAGCTCGACGGACCTCAACGGGGCCTCTCCGGACCCGTAAGGACTCCACTCTGGCACGTGCGGATCGTGATAGCTAACCTCTGCACCCCATGCTCGGAGACGACTTGCCAGAGGGACTGCTGGACTTTCTCGCTGATCGGATATGTCCGGCTTGTAGGAGACGCCGATTAAGAGGACCGACGCTCTACGAACCGGCTTGCCGCAATCATTGAGAAGTGAACGAGCGCGCTCCGCAACATATATTGGCGCAGCATGGTTGATTTCTTCCGCGAGCTCCACCATTCTGAATGCGTATCCTAGTTTTGCTTTAACCCTGTGCGAAAGGTAGGAAGGATCTACAGGTATGCAATGACCGCCGACACCGGGACCAGGGCGGAAGGGCATGAAACCGAACGGCTTCGTTGCGGCTGCGTCAATCGCATCCCAGAGATCGATGTCGAGTTCATTCGAAAAACGAACCATCTCGTTTACCAGAGCAATGTTCACGTGCCGAAACGTATTCTCTAAGAGTTTAGCCATCTCGGCCTCTTTGGCGCCTTTTGCGGCTACCACTGTATCTACAAACGACCCGTAGAACTCAATCGCTCGCTGCGTGCATTCCTGAGTTAGACCGCCTACTACTTTTGGCGTGTTATGGATGCCGTAGGTCTCGTTTCCGGGATCTATTCGTTCAGGCGAGAAAGCTACGAAGATGTCCTTCCCCAGTACCAATTCTCCTCGTGATACCAGCGGCAGAAAAATCTCTTCAGTAGTGCCTGGATATGTCGTTGATTCAAGTATGCAGAGAGTGTTCGAACTTACATGCATCCCAATAGTCTTACCCACGGTCTCTACGGCACTTAGGTCTGGCCCGCCTGAATCGGCCAACGGAGTTGGAACACAAACCACCACAACATCGGCAGCGGCGACACTCGCCGGATCCGTCGTTGCCGAGTAACCGTTAGTGATGCCACGGCTGAGATCGATATCGGAGACGTCATCGATGTGTGACTTGCCGTTGTTGAGGTCGTTTACAACGTCTTGATTGGTATCTAGACCAATAACTTCGTGACCCATCGCCGAAGCTCGCAAGGCCATCGGCAAACCCACATAGCCCTGGCCAAATACGACAACTTTGCTCATTATGGATTCTCCTGGAACCACTTGTAGGTGTCAGATAGGCCGTCCTTTAGCGGGACCGGCAAAATCTCGGGGAATAGAGAGACGAGCGTGTCGTTCTTCGCCTGGGAGTGTTTTACGTCTCCTGGACGCGGCTCTAAGTGACGTATTTTTGGTTCAAGACCAGTTACATCGCCAATCTGCCGCACCAAGTCGAGTAACGAAGTATTGGTGCCATACGCGAGATTCACCGGTTCAGCGTGGTTCACTTGTCTTTCCGCCGCCGCCAATAAGACTGCACAGACTGTTGTTACGTACGTGAAATCCCGTGAATTACTTCCGTCACCGTTAATTGGCAGCGGTAGCCCGTTTTTCAATGCTTCGAGGAAAACGGGAATGACTGCAGCGTAGACATGACCCGCTCGCTGTTGCGGACCGAACACATTGAAGAACCGGAATGCCAGCGTTGACATACCGAATGACTGCTGCGCAGCCAACGCGTACTGTTCAGTTGCCAGTTTGCTTACTGCGTAAGGGCTCATCGCTCGAACCCATTCACGTTCGCCCTTCGGCAGCGCCGGATTCAAGCCGTAAACTGAGGATGACGAGGCGACAGATAGATGACCGACACCATTGTCTCGAGCTGCAATGATAACGTTCAGAGTCCCTCGTGCGTTTACCTCGTGGGTGCTAATCGGGTCTTTCACGCTCCGAGGGACACTCCCGAGGGCTGCCAAGTGCACTACTGAGTCAATTCCAACCATTGCGGAATTCAGACGGCCTTCGTCCAGAATCGATGCATGTTGAAAGTCGACGTCGAGCCCTTCGATATTCTGAGCATATCCCGTGCTGAGATCATCGATGATGCGTACCGAATGACCAGCCGCAAGTGCCGTTCTCGCCATATTGGACCCGATGAAGCCGCACCCTCCGGTTATTAGGATTCTCACTTGGTGTCGCTCCTGTGCGCGTAAATATTCCTATCCATCCATGTCCTGGCGGCTTGGTGGCTATCGATTTCAGCCAGCTTTCCGAGGTCCAGTTCGAGGGGGTCAACTCGAACTTCCGATAGCGCCTCATGCTTTCGCCCGAGAACAGGTTTCTCCGCGTTGTCAAACAGTTCTTCTGACAGCTTCTCGTTCTCGCGAAGGCCGGTATATACGATCTCCAGTTTCCTGCCCGACTGTTCGATAAGGGTCTTAGCAACGTCCGCAATTTTTACGGGTTCCCCCATGTCCAGGACTAGGGTATCGCCGCTAGACCCAACTGCTGCCGCCTGAAGCACCAGCTGGCAAGCCTCGGGGATTGTCATAAAGAAGCGATCGACCTCAGGATCGGTAACAGTAAGGGGGCCGCCGTCTTTGATCTGCTTCTCAAAGACTGTCAGTACCGAACCGCGGGAGCCCAGGACGTTGCCGAATCGTACTGATACGTACTTGCTTTCCGGGTCGCTGGTGGCGCGTGAAGCAGTGAGCCGCTCGGCAATCCGTTTACTTGTTCCCAGCGCCGAGCTCGGATTGGCGGCCTTATCTGTGGAGATATTGACGAAGGTCTCAACGCCAATGATCTCTGCGGCATCCAACAAGTTGTTCGTCCCAAGAACGTTGGTTTTGAGAGCCTCCATGGGGTAGTGCTCAAGGAGAGGCATGTGTTTAAGTGCCGCCGCGTGGAAGACAATCTGCGGCTTTCGCTTGGTGAAGATATCGACAATGGAATCGCGGTCCCGTATCGACGCGAGGATTGTGTCGTCACCGTCGAGCATCGCCTGGTCCTGAATTGAAAGCTGGACTGAGTGCAACCCAGATTCGTCACGATCCAGCATCATGAGCTCGGCGGGTCGGAACCTGACGATCTGCCGGCACAACTCGGACCCGATAGAACCTCCGGCCCCCGTCACTAGGATACGTTTGCCCCGCAAATACTCGGCAATCTGCGTCTGATTGAGATGCGCAGGCTTACGACCCAAGAGATCATTAACGTTGATCTCACGAAGTTCATTTGCCGCGACCCTACCCCGCATCATGGAATCGAGCGGAGGCAACACCAAGACTCGCAGTCCCGCAGCCTCGGCACGGTCACGAATGTCGACAAGATCGTCACTGGGCAAACTCGGTATCGCAATAAGGAGGGTAGAGGCCCGCGTGCGCATGACAAGTTCTTCGAGTTTATCGCGTCCACCGTGGACACGTACCCCCTCGATCACCATGTGACGCTTCTTCTCGTCGTCATCGAGGATTCCCACTGGCTTAAACTGGGAACCTTCAGATCGACGAAGCTGCCGTACGAGTTGCAGGCCCCCATCCCCAGCCCCAAAAACGAGTGCACGCTCAGCATCCTTTGCGATACCCGCCCCGAACAGCCTCTTTCGCCGAACGAGCGATCTTAGGACGAGCGCCGTTAGCGTCGTGAACGCCCCCGTGACGATTGCAGTAGAACGCGGGACTCCATCGTATTGACCACCAAGCATGTGCCCGAGGAAGACAATAGTGCTCACGATGGCAAAGACAAACGTCAAGACACTTGACTCTAGGACACTTCCGGGGACAAATCTTCCACGGTACAGTCCAGTAAACCAGCCGATAATCCATGTGAACGCAATCAGCGCGCCGAGGACCAAGTAAGACCGAGCCATCCCTAGAGACCACGCAAGCTGCTCAATCGAGAAGTCATACCGCATCCAGAGTGCCACGATGAACATCACCGTCCACAACAGCGCGTCGACGACGATCCACTGCGAAGTTCCGGGTCGAATGGACGAACGCGCTAACACACCACGGTGCGCGACTTGGTTGCTAGCGGTCATTTCGTAGTCTCCATCGAGCGACGAGAGTCTTCTGCGAATGGCACATCAGGCCTGTTCGCTCATTGAGGACGTCTTAGACGAGTAGTAGTACGAGTCGTAGTAGCCCGTCAGACCCTTCTTGGCGGGCTTGTTGGCCACCGTCACCAGTCCCAGCAGTTTCGCATCTGCCTTCTCAAGTATGTCCACAGCTTGAGCAACTTGGTCGCTGGTTGTGCGGTTCGATCGCACTACCAACAACGCTCCGTCAGTTATCCGGGCGAGCACGGCACCATCCGTCACAGGGAGTAGCGGTGGCGAGTCGATGATCACGTAGTCGTAGGTCCGGCGCAGATCATCGAGGAGTTCCCGAGCGACATCAGAAGCCAGGAGTTCGGAGGGGTTTGGCGGCAGTGGACCGCACGCCAGCAAGTCCACTCCCTCGTGCCGCGTCTCCTGCACCACGTCGGCAAATTCAGCTTGCCCGGAGAGAATGTTAGTCAACCCCACGTTGTCCGGCATCGACATGTAGTTGACCACCAGCGGGCGACGAAGGTCTGCCTCGATCAGGAGGACTCGGTTTCCAGCTTCTGCAATGGCCAACGAAAGGTTGATTGACGTTTCAGACTTTCCTTCCATCGCCACCGATGACGTCAGTAGGAAGACTCGCGGAGGGTTGTCCACGTTGAGAAATTGCAGATTGGTCCGCAAACGGCGGAAGGATTCCGCTGCCGGAGAGTGCCCTTCTCGGAAGGGCACGATGTGCTCGGCACCCTCTGCCTTGTCCTCGTTCTTGCGGAAGGGAATGGAGCCCACTACGGGCTTGCCTGTGATTGTTTCTAGTTGTTCCTTGGACTTGACCCGTCGATCAAGTGCAGCAATGAGTACCGCGATCCCTATGCCAGAGAGAACACCCAGCACTATACCGATCGCAACGTTCTGTTCAGTCTTTGGTGCCACCGGGTCGGTCGGCAGGGCAGGGGGATTAACTACGGTGAGCTTGGCCAGCGCGGGGCCGCCGCCGTCCGGGGTCTCGATACGGTTAATGGCCTGTGGCAGGACTTCGCCGAAACCGCTTGCCAGCTCAAGTGCGCGCTGTGGGTCAGAATCGGTCACTGCGACGTCAAGAAGAACTGTATCGGCGTCCGCTGTGGCTGCAGTCTTGCTGGCCACCTGTCCCGCGGTGAGATTTGCGCCTGCGGCGTTTACCACCTGTTGCGTGATGTCCGTGCTCTTCACGAGTACCGCGTAAGACTGCACCCGCTGCTGAGCTCCCAGCGAACCCTGGTACGCCGCCGCGGCGCTGTCGCCCGCCGCGACCGTCACGTAGAACTGAACCCGCGATTGGTAAATAGGGGTGGTGAGCAAGCTCAGCCCCAGAGCCAGTAGCCCCCCGAGGAGCGTCGCAGCCACGATGACGATCCAGCGGGCACGGAGTACAGATAGCAGGTCCCGCAGGTCCACTCCAGGGTCCTTTCCTCGAAGCAGTAACAGAAGTGACCCGGTTCACCTGACGCGACGCGGGCCAACCGCTGACACTACTTTGCTGAGGCGCGCCTCAACACTCGTCGTTCACATGATAAACATGGATTCACTTAAGGTTTGTTGCACAACACCGTCCCCGGCGCGTTAGGGCTCTCGGGCCGGCTCCGTAGTCTGGTTTCCGTGAGACGCCGATCCCGCCGCCGCCGGGCGACACTTGTTGCTGTGACACTCTTTGTGCTGGTAGCGGCGATGGCTGGCTTGTCCGCTGGCAGTGCGGTACTCCATCCGCGAGTCGACTCACCCGACCGCGTAGACGCAATCGTGGTGGTAGCGGGGGCTAACGACGACAGGTACGTGTACGCCCGCCACCTCGCCGAGAAGGGCGTGGCGGACCGCATACTGGTCTCGCGACCACCCGGCGCAGACGGTTCTTTCGCCACCGCTCTCGACTCGTACTGCGCTTCTAACCCCTTCGTCGCCCGAGACGGCCGTAGCGTCGAAATCGAGTGCTTCGCGCCCGACATCGGCACAACCGAGGGCGAGACAACCGCGGCCACCCGCATTGCCCGCGAACGGGGGTGGGACTCGCTTCTGGTGGTGACCTACTGGGGCCACGTCTCGCGAGTCCGGATCTACTTTGATCAGTGCTTTGAAGGCGCACTGTTCGTGACCGACACTGCGAACCCTCCCTCTAGGTCCCGCAAGTACGCCCTGCTGCACGAGACCGGGGGGTATGTGAAGGCGCTCATTAAACCAGCCTGCTGACCCTGACAGGGACGTAGAAGTTTCCTGATAGAAAGCGAATCGCCAGCGGCCGCGGAGGGGGGTCCGACGGCCGCCGGCGACTCTGTCGCACGATGCACGTCCGCGACCGGGGGATGGTCAGCGTAATCCGCGCATCGAGGCGGAGTCGGCGACAACTTGAGGGGGTGTCAGTTTCGCCACCGACTGAGCACCACTATAGGAACCCCCCGCCGACTTCACAACCGTCAGCTTCTCAGCGGGGCCCCCGGGGGCGTCAAGCAGATTTCTTGGCAGGCGGCTTCTTCGCCGCCGACTTCTTCGCAGGCGCCTTCTTGGCCGCGCTCTTCTTGGCCGCCGCCTTCTTCGCGGGCGCCTTCTTGGCCGTGCTCTTCTTCGCCGAACTCGAGCTGCTCTTCTTCGCGGGCTTCTTCTTTGAGCTGGAGTCCTCGTCGTCGTCGTCGGACTCGGCGTCTCCCCCGCGGTCCTTCACACTCGCACGTAGGGCGGCCAACAGGTCGGCCACCTCGTCGTCACCGTCGTCGTCGCTGGCCTCCTCGCGCTCGGCGACCGTGAACGCCTCTCCGCCGGCGGCCTTGGCCTCGATGAGCTCCTTGAGCTGCAGCTGATAGTCGTCCTCGTACTTCTCGGGCTCGAAGTCAGCGGCCATTGTCTCGATCAGCGAGGCCGCCATCTTGACCTCCTGCGGCCGGACCTTGGCCTCCTTGTCCAACCCCTCCAGGATCGCCGGGCGGATCTCATCCGGCCACAGCAACGTCTGCAGCATCAGAATGTCCTTGTACACCCGCAGCGCACACAACCGAGTGCGGTTACGCAGCGTGAACGTACAGATCGCCAGCCGGTCGGTCGACTCGAGCGCCTCCCGCATCAGCACGTACGCCCGGTTCGAGCGCGACGCCGGCTCCAGGAAGTAGGCGTTGTCAAAGGCCACCGGATCCACCTGGTCGGCCGGGACGAACTCCGTCACCTCGATCTCGTGGGACTGCTCCACCGGCAGGCTCGCCAGGTCCTCCTTGGTGAGGATGACCATCTCGCCGTCCTCGGACTCGTACGCCTTGGCGATGTCGGAGAACTCGACCTCCTCGCCGTTGTCGTCCCGCACCTTCTTGTAGCGGATGCGCACGCCATCCTTTTTGTCGACCTGCCGCGCGTGCAGGTCGTGGTCCTCCGTCGCCGAATACACCTTGACCGGCACGTTCACCAGACCAAAGGAGACCTCGCCCTTCCAGATGGATCGCATGGGAAAAGTATGCGACAGAAGGGAGCCAGGCGCCCCCGGTCGCCGGCACACGCACCTGGAATGCTGTGGACCATGCCCGTCGACGTAGGCCCCCTCCTCCTGGTTGTCGCCGCGGCGTCCGTCATCCTGGGGACCGTCCTGCAGCGGGTCAGCGGGATGGGGGTCGGGCTCGTGGTGGCGCCGACGCTCGCGCTGCTGCTCGGCCCCGTGGCCGGAGTGCTGCTGACCAACCTCACGACCACCGTCTCGGCCATCCTGATCGGGATCACGCTCCGGCGCGACATCGACTGGCACCGGTACGTCCGCCTCGCGCCCCTGATCGTGGTGGGGTCCGTGCCCGGCGCGCTCCTGGTGGGCGCCGCCGACCGCAGCTGGCTCGAGGTGATCATCGGGACGGTCCTGATAGGCACGCTGCTCATGACGGCCCTCATGCGCATCCCGCCGGTCAGCGGTGCCGTGCCGGCCGCAGTGGCCGGTACGGCCGGAGGGTTCCTCAACACCGCCGTGGGAGTGGCCGCGCCCGCGATGCTGGTCTACGCGCAGGCGACCAATTGGCAACAGCGGTCCTTTGCCGCGACCCTGCAGCCCATCTTCTTCACGATGGGTTTGACCTCCGTCATCACCAAGGTCGGCCTGGGGGCCGCCCCGATCTCCGGGCTGCCGCCGCTGAGCGTGATCGGGCTGGTCGTGGCGATGGTTCCGGTCGGCCTCCTGCTCGGCGGACTCGTGGCCCGGCGGGTCCCCGCGGAGGCGGGTCGGAAGGTTGCCGTGGTGGTGGTGACCGCCGGCGCTCTGCTGCTCCTGGGGCGCGGGGTCGGGAGCGTGACGGGGGTGTTCTAGATTTTCGCTGCGGTCTCGCCTCACCCCGTGGTGCTCTAGCAGCGCCGGACGAGCACCACGGGGCGAGGTGAGGGTCAGACCGTGGTGACGTGGACCCCGGGGCGGCGGGCTGACCAGGGCATCGCGGCCTCGAGCTGCGCTGCCACCCGGATCAGCATCGACTCCGAGCACATCGGCCCCGCCACCTGCACCCCGATCGGCAGGCCGTCCCGGGACTCACCCAGCGGCAGGCTGATCGACGGCGTCCCGGTGGTGTTGAACAGCGGGGTGAAGGAGAACGCGTCGAAGATCCTGCGCGTCCACCCCAGTGCGTCCAGGTCGGCGTTCGCATCCAGGTAGCCCAGCGGCATCGCGGGGTGGTTGGTGGTGGGAGTGAGCAGGATGTCGTAGTCACCGAAGAACCGGCCCACCTCCCGGGAGACCGAGTTGAACGTCGCGCCTGCCGCCGCCATATCCAGGACGGACAGGCCCCGGCCGAACTGCACGCACGCCCACGTGGTGGCCTCCAGGTTGTCCGGGCCCGCGGCTTTGCCGCTCATGGCCTCCACCCCCATGACCGACTCCGCCAGGAAGGCCGCCCACGCCTTGGCCGTCGCCTGCAGGAACTCCTCCCACTCGAAGGTGGGCGTCGCCCGCTCCACGTGATGGCCGGCCTCCTCGAGCGTCCGCGCGACCTGCTCGACCGCGGCCACCACCTCGGGGTCGACGGCCGTTCCCGCCCACGAGTCGGTGTGCAGCGCGATACGCAGCCGACCCGGATCGGCGCCGACCTCCCGGGCCCACGGCCGCTCCGGCGGGG
>NZ_JAALDX010000100.1 GCF_014145095.1 Dietzia sp. SLG310A2-38A2
CGAGCGCGCGCAGCTGCTGGGCCTGGGCTCCCACGCCGAGCACGTCCTGGCCGTGGAGACCGCGGGGTCGCCCGACGCGGCTCGCGGGCTGCTGCTCGACGTGGTCGACGCGGCCGTCACCAATGCGCGGAACGAGGCCAAGGACCTGCTCGGGGGAGAGGACCGCGAGTTGAACCCGGCCGACTGGGCCTGGGAGTCCGAGCGGTTGCGCGCCGACCGGTTCCAGGTGGATGACGCGACGGTCCGGCCGTACTTCGAACTCGAACGAGTGCTGCGGGATGCGGTCATGCACTCGGCGTCCGAACTCTACGGTCTGCGGTTCTCCGAGCGTCCGGACCTACGGGGGTTCCTGCCGGACGTGCGTGTGATCGAGGTCTTCGACGACGAGCGCAACGAGACCGACGCCGGGATCGGGCTGCTGTTGCTGGATTACTACGCGCGGCCGACCAAGCGGGGCGGGGCCTGGATGAGCTCGTTCCGCGACCAGTCCCGGCTCCTGGACTCGCGGCCCGTCGTGGTCAACGTCATGAATCTGTCCCGGCCCGCACCGGGCGAGCCGACGTTGCTCACCATGGACGAGGTCACCACGATGTTCCACGAGTTCGGGCACGCGCTGCACGGGCTGCTGTCGGACGTGCAGTACCCGGTGTTCTCGGGCACCTCCGTTCCCCGCGACTTCGTCGAGTTCCCCTCCCAGGTCAATGAGATGTGGGCCCGGCGTCCGGAACTGCTCGCCCACTACGCCCGTCATGTGGAGACCGGAGAGACGATCGGTGAGGACCTGGTCGCGCGCATGCGGGAGGCCGAGCGCTTCGGCGAGGGGCAGGCGACCGTGGAGTATCTGGCCGCGGCCCTGCTCGATCTGGCCTGGCACTCGCTGACCCCTGAGCAGGCGGCGGCCGTCACCGACGTCGACGAGTTCGAGTCCGGGGTGTTGGCGGACGCGGGTCTCGACGTCCCCGGCGTGGAACCCAGGTACCGCTCGCGGTACTTCCAGCACATCTTTGCCGGCGGGTACTCGGCCGCCTACTACTCGTACTTCTGGGCGGAGGTCCTGGACGCGGACGCCACGGAGTGGTTCGGCGAGCGTGGGGGACTGCAGCGGTCCTCCGGGGAGGCGATGCGCCGTGAGGTGCTGTCCCGAGGAGGCGCGATCGACTTCCTCGACGCCTACCGGGCCATGCGCGGGTCGGACCCGAGCCCGTCGGCTCTGCTACGCCGTCGAGGCCTGGACAGTTCGGTGGTGGGTGGCCGGGAGGTCGCGGCCGCCGGGCGGTCGTAGGATCGATCCGTGACGGCATTCCTCGAGTTCTGGGACAGGGTCGAACTGTGGCTCGCCACCCTTCCGTTCCCGCTGCAGGTGTTCATCATGCTCGCCGCGGGCATCCCGCTCTTCTTCTTTGTCGCAGTGGGTGTAGAGCGGGTCGCGGATGTGCTCGTGCACCGGTTCCGGGGGCTGGTCGCCTCCGGGGACGCCGAGACCGGGAAGGAGGTCCTCTGATGCCCCGGTCGCGTGTGACTCTCGCCCTGATACTGCTGATCGCGCTCGTCGTGATCGCGTGGCTACTGCTCGACGTCTTCTGAGGAGAAGCGGTCCGCGGAACCGACTCTGCGGGCAGGACTCGGGACGTACACTCCCTCCATGCAGCGCCTGAGTGGACTTGACGCCAGCTTCCTCTACTTCGAGACCAGGGCCCAGCTCCTGCACGTGTGTGGCCTGATAGTCCTCGACGGCTCCGAGATGAACGGCGGGTATTCGTTCGACGCGCTGCGGGCCGAACTCGCCCGCCGGGTCACCGGGATGCCGGGCTTCCGGCGCAAGCTGCACGACTCACTGCTGAACATCGACCATCCGGTCTGGGTCGAGGCCGAGGACTTCAACGTCGACCACCACCTCCACCGGGTGGGCCTGCCCGAACCGGGCGGGGACGAGGTGCTCGCGGAGCTGTGTGGCCACCTGGCCAGCCAGCCGATAGACCGGTCGATGCCGCTCTGGCAGATGTACGTCATCGAGGGGTTGCCCGACGGCCGGTTCGCCGTCTTCGCCAAGATGCACCACTCGACCGTTGACGGCGTCACGGGTGCCAACATGATGTCCCAGCTGTGCTCGCTCACCCCGGACGACCCATCGCTCGACCAGGACATGGTGGAGGAGACCGCCGGCGGGTCGGGAGCCCTCGAACTGGCCGTCGGTGGGGCGCTGTCCCGACTGGCCACGCCCTGGCGGCTGGCCTCGCTGCTGCCGGGAACCCTGGGGGTCCTGCCGTCGTGGATCAACAGGGCCCGCAAGGGACTCGCCATGCCGGCGCCGTTCACCGCGCCCCGCACCCCGTTCAACCGCACCATCACCGGGCACCGGTCCATCTCCTACGCCAGTGTGGACCTGGACCAGATCAAGCGGATCAAGAACGCCTTCGGCACCACCGTCAACGACGTCGTGCTGGCCCTCTGCTCGACCGCCCTGCGCAACTACCTCGACGACCTGGACGAGCTGCCGTCCAAGCCCCTCATCGCGATGGTCCCGATGTCGGTGCACGCCGCGGAGTCGCGCCCCGGGACCAATCGGGTGTCGGGCATGTTCATGTCGTTGGCCACGGACATCGACGACCCGGTCGAGCGGCTCGAGTCGATCCGCGACGCCAACACTGTCGCCAAGGACCACACCGACGCACTCGATGCCAACCTCCTGACCGACTGGGCGCAGTTCGCGGCGCCGTCGGTGTTCGGTTCCGCGGTCCGGATGTACTCGCGCCTGAGGCTCTCGGAGCGTCACCCGGTGGTGCACAACCTCATCATCTCCAACGTGCCCGGACCCAACATCCCCCTGTACTTCCTCGGGGCCAGGGTCACCAAGATGCTGCCGATGGGGCCGGTGTTCCACGGCGCCGGTCTCAACTGCACGGTGATGTCACTCGACGGTGAGCTGCACTTCGGGTTCATCGCCTGCAAGGACCTCGTTCCCGACCCCTGGCCCATGGCCCGCGCGGTGAACGAGGCCATGGAGGAATTCGTCGCCGCGGCCGAGAAACGCGAGGCGAGCGGGACACCCACTGCCGAGCGAATGTCCGCGGCCGAGTTGGGGCAGTTGCGGAAGGACCTGAAGAAGGCGGGCCGTCAGTCGTCGGGCAGCAAGGCCGCGGCCGCCGCGCGCTCCTCCGAGCAGGAGCGGTCCGAAACCAAGGCCACGTCCAAGAAGGCTCCGGCGACGAAGCCGGCGGCACAGAAGACCGCGGCGACCACGAAGCCGGCGGCCAAGAAGCCTGCAGCACAGAAGACCGCAGCCACCACGACGCCGGCCTCCGAGACTAAGGCGGCCTCCGAGAAACCGGCGGCACAGAAGACCGCGACCACCACGAAGCCAGCGGCCAAGAAGACCGCGGCCAAGAAGA
>NZ_JAALDX010000101.1 GCF_014145095.1 Dietzia sp. SLG310A2-38A2
CCGGCTGCCGGAGAACCGCGAGACGCATCCGCTCCTGGTGATCTCGGCCGCCGGGCGGATCGGACGCTACGACGCCGACGGCCTGTACAAGTACGGGCAAGAGGTCATCGTGGAGTTCGGCCGCGCCACCGAGGGCGGCGCGGACGTGGTGGGCGAGCCCGTCGTACCGTTCGACATCGGCCCAGCCCCCACCTGGCGGAACCTCCGGGTCGACATGCAGGACGTGCCGGCCGAGGCCGACGTCATGCGGATCCTGGTCGACGACGACGACCTGACCCCCGACCAGTGGGCGGCGATCACCCCGCCGCGCGCGCCCGAACTCGTCACCGTCCAGGAGCTGGTCGGGTCGGAGTCACCCGTGATGCTGGACTGGGCGGTGAGCCTGCAGTTCCCGTGCCAGCGGCCGTTCTCGCACTACGCGGGGGTCGCAGAGCTGCCGGAGTACCGGATCCTTCCGGACCGGCCGCTGGCTGTCGCCGCCACCAGCACCTGGCAGTCGTACGAGTCCGGGGGTCCGCTCGGGTGGATCGAGGTCGCCCAGCGCGCCCGCACGATCCCCTCGTACCTGCGGCACGACTGGAACCGGGACTGGGGCTCCCTCGAGGCCTACACCCCGCTCGGGACCTACCAGGAGGACCCGCCGGAGCCGGCCGAGGTGACCACCGGGACCGCGACCCGCTGGGGCTGGTGGCAGCCCGAGGGCCCGATCCTGGTGACCGACCCGGAGTCGTAGTCCGGTTCACCGCCCGCGCTGGTCCTCCCGGGAATTGGCCCGCTCGTCGTCGTCATCACCGTCGTCACCGGAGCGGTGTCGCACGGTGAACCATTGCGCTACGACGATCACCAGGGCCACCACGGCGGTGACGACCAGCGTGAACGGTTCGGACTGCGCTTTGAGGAGGAGGAAGGGCACGAGCACCGCGACGTCGAGGACGATCGCGACCCACGGGATCCACGCCTTGGCGTTGACCTCGTCCCTGAGCCGTCGGACGATCCCGAAGTGGATGGCGATGTCCATGGCCAGGTACAGGATCGCGCCTAGGGAGGCGATCTGTGACAGGTCGAAAAAGGCCGCCATGAGTGTCGCCAGTCCGGCGGTGATGTAGAGCGACTGGTGTCCCCCGGCCCCGGGCAGCCCCGGCACCTGGCCCATGTCACGGAGCATGTCGTAGAGCTTGGAGACCGAGAACAGGCTCGCGATCAGTCCCGACAGCGTGGCCACCACCGCGATGATCACGGTCAGGGTCACGCCCCAGGATCCGAACATCGGCTCGGCCGCCTCGGCGAGGGCGTAGTCACGGGCCCCGATGATCTGCGGCACGGTCAGGCTGGTGGTCACCGCGACGGTGATCAGCAGGTAGAGGACCGTGCACAGGGAGATCGAGATGATGATGGAGCGGCCGATGTTGCGCTCCGGATCCCGCAGGTCCGCGCCCTGGTTGGTGATCGTGGTGAAGCCCTTGTATGCCAGGATGCACAGGGTCACCCCAGCCAGGAAGCCCATCCAGCCGTGGTCTGGCGGGGTGCGGTCGGCGGCGGTGAACAGCTGGCCCAGCGAGGACACCCCCGCTGCGAGCACACCTGCGATCGCCAACACCGCGATGCCCACGATCTTGAGCGCGGCGGTAGCCGTGGCCGAACGCTCGACCCACCGGTTGCCCACCAGGTTGACCAGCGCTGTGGCCGCGATGGCGGCCACCGCCAGCACCGGCACCCAGAGGGAGGAGTCCTGCATCCCGAACGGCCGCAGGACGTACGTACCGAAGGTCCGCCCCAGCAGGGACTCGGCGAGGATCATCGAGACGTACATGAACAGGGAGAACGTGCCCGCCGCCACCCCGGGCCCGTAGGCGGCCTTGAGCAGCATCGCGATTCCGCCCGAGGTGGGGTTGGTGGCCGAGTACCGGATGTACGAGTAGGAGCTGAACGCCACCACCACCGCCCCGGCCAGGAACGCCCACGGCATCCACCCGCCGGCCAGCTCGGCGACCTGCCCCACCAGGGCGAAGATGCCCGCCCCGATCATGACCCCGGTTCCCAGGGCGACGGAACCGGTCAGCGTGATCTTCTTCCGGTCGTTGTTCCGGCCCTGCTCGTTGTGGTCCATGCGACGGCTGCTCCTTCGCGGTTGGCGGGCGGGGTGGGCGGCATGGGTGGCTGGCCTGGTGGCGGTCAGTAGTCGTAGGAGGAATGCTCCGTGTGGGTGTCCGCACCAATCGGGACGTCGTTTACGATCGACAGCGTCTCGTCATGCCAGCGAACCCTAGCGACGACCACGGGGGTGTGCGCAACCGTGCGGCCCCGCGTCCGGGCCCGACGATGAGCTGGTCGACGCGCCAACCGGTGACGTCGACGGCCGGATGTGTCGACTTTGTCGGGCATGACAACCGCCCCTACGCACAGCTGAGCGTCACGGCGACCCACAACAGTTCGATCGGGGCGAGACGTTGTCGCAGATCTCCTCGTCGGAGGCGTCCCCCGTCGAGATGACGCGTCGCCGGAGGCCCTGGCCCTCTCCCCCGGCGCGGAGCACAGTCAGTCGACCCCCGTCACCCTCACCTTCGAGCGCGAGGGGCAGGTCACGCTCCCGGTCTCCGTTGACAGGTGCCCGACTCAGTCAAACTAGGGCCGGGCACCCCTCACAGCGGGGCGATGGGGTGCTTGCGCGGGGGCTCGTTGCGGACCTTGTCGCGCAGCTGGGCCAACGCGCCGCGCAGCACCAGACGGGTCTGCGACGGCTCGATCACCGCATCGATGTACCCGCGCTCGGCGGCCGAGTACGGGGTCGCGATGAACTCGTTGTACATGTCGATCAGCTGCTTGCGGAGCTTGGGCCCCTCTTCCGGACCGGCCTCCTCGATCTGCCGACGCTGCAGCAGGTCCACCGCGCCCTCGGCCCCCATCACCGCGATGCGTGCGGTGGGCCAGGCGAAGTTGAGGTCGCCGCCGAGGTTCTTGGACCCCATCACGGCGTACGCCCCGCCGTAGGCCTTGCGGACGACGAAGGTCACCTTGGGCACGGAGCTCGCGGCCACGGCGTAGCCCATCTTGGCCCCGCGGTGGATGATGCCGAGCTTCTCCTGCTGCACACCCGGCAGGTACCCGGGGGTGTCGACCACGTAGACGATCGGGATCGAGTAGGCGTCGCACAGCATCATGAACCGCGTGGCCTTCTCCGAGGCGTCGATGTCCAGGGACCCCGACAGGTGCAGCGGCTGGTTGGCGACCACGCCGACCGACTCGCCGTCGACCCGGGCGAAGCCGGTGATGATGTTGGGGGCGAACTGGCCCGAGGTCTCGACGAACTCACCGTCGTCGAACATCCGGATGAGCACATCGTGCATGTCGTACGCCGCGTTGTCCGAGTCCGGGATGATCGAGTCGAGCTCCAGGTCGGACCCCGTGGTTGCCGGCTCGAGACCGGGGTTGATCCGCGGCGCCTTCTCGGCCGCCGAGGAGGGCATGTAGCTGAGCAGGTTCCGCACGTACATGAAGGCGTCGTGCTCGCTCACGGCAACGTGGTTGACGTTGCCGTTCTTGGCCTGCTGCAGGGCGGAGCCGAGGTCCTCCATGGAGATGTCCTCGCCGGTGACCTGCTTGATCACGTCCGGGCCGGTGACGAACATGTAGGCCTGGTCCTTGACCGCCACCACGAAGTCGGTGGTCACGGGGGCGTAGACGGCGCCGCCGGCGCACTTGCCCAGCATGATCGAGATCTGCGGGATGTACCCCGATGCCGGGTACTGGCGCTTGGAGATCTCCGAGTAGTACGCCAGCGAGGTGACGGCGTCCTGGACGCGGGCGCCACCGGAGTCGTTGATCCCGATGATCGGGCACCCCACCTTGAGGGCGAAGTCCATGATCGCGCAGACCTTCTTGCCGAAGCCCTCGCCCACCGACCCGCCGAACACCGTGTTGTCGTGCGCGTACACGACCACGGGGCGACCGTCGATGGTGCCGCGACCGGTCACCACACCGTCCCCGAACGGGTTGTCCGGGCTCCCCGGAGCCTTGGCCAGCTGGCCCATCTCCACGAAGCTTCCCGCGTCGAGCAACTCCGCGATGCGCTCGCGCGGCGGGGTGTGGCCCGCGGCGTCGCGTCGGGCCCTGGCCCGCTCGCTGCCCGGGTCGCGGGCCTGCTCGGTCTTGACCCGCAGTTCAGCGAGCTTCTCCGCGGTGGTCCTAGCCGTCACGCGTCCGATCCCTTCAGTACTCCCGCGTCGATCTCGACGAGTCGACGCGCCAGGTGCTTTCCGACCGTACCGACCACCGGCTCGTCGACCACCGCGAGGTGGTCACCCTTGAGCTGGACCACCTCCAGATCGGAGACGATCCGGGCCCAGCCACCGTCGCGGTCGACGTGGGCGTAGCGGGGTTCGAGCTCGATGGCGCCCTCGTGCATACGCTCCGCACGGTAGAGCACGAACGGCACCTCCGCGCCCACTCCCGACCACGTGGACAGGTCCGCGCTCTGCAGGATGCGGTTGTCGACGAAGCTGGCCCGCTGGTGCTCGATGACGCCCCCACCCATGGCGTTGGCCTCCGCACCGAGTCCCTCGAGGAGCATTCCCAGTACGCCGTCCTCGCCGTGCTCGGCGAGAAACTCGCGCGGCACCTCCACGTCCAGGCCGTAGGTGCGCTTGGCGAACTCCGAGTAGCGCATCCAGCGTGCCTCGGCCTCGTCGAGAGTGTCCGGGATCGGCTCGGACGGCTGCACGGTATCCAGGAGGGCCACCAGCGCCACGACGTCCTCGGCGGCCCGCAACTGACGGGCGACCTCGACGGCCAGGGCGCCACCGAAGGACCAGCCGCCAAGCGCGACGGGACGCCCCGAGGCGATCTCCCGGATCCTGTCCAGGTACCCGGCAGCCCTCTCCTCCAGCGGCCCCTCCGTGCGCTCGACGCCGTAGACCGGGGTGTCACCGTCCAGCCGATCGACCAGCGGTTCGTACACGAACGACGATCCGCCGGCCGCGTGGAACAGGAACAGGGGTGTGCTGTCGGTGGAACCCTCGCGAAGGACGCGGATGTTGCCCTCCACCGCCACCTCGGTGAACGGGCGCAGCAGGTCGGCGACCTCCGCGATCGTCGTGGCCCCGGCCAGCTGCTCGGCGGTGATCTCGCCGCCACATCGGGTCGACAGCCGCTCGGCCAGTGCGGTCCGGGTGGACTCGTCGAGCGCGGGCAGCGTCCCGGTCACCCCGGGTGCCGCCGTACCGGTGACCACGGCCCACGCGCCGAAGGCCATCCGCTCGGTGT
>NZ_JAALDX010000102.1 GCF_014145095.1 Dietzia sp. SLG310A2-38A2
CGAGGGGCCGGGGGTGGCCGCAGCGGTCCGGACCGCCGCACCCACCTCCGGGCAGGCGGCCGGACACCCGGGCTGGGCCCCGTCGTCGGTGCTGGTGGGGGAGGACGACGACTCCGAACAGGTGCTCCTTGCGCTGGCACGGAGAACCCCGTCCCGCGATCACCGGGACCGCGCCGCCGCACAGGTCGCGACGGCGGTCCTCGGCGGCGGCCTGAGTTCCCGACTGTTCCAGCGGGTCCGCGAAGAGCTGGGGCTGGCGTACACCGTGTACGCGTCGATGGACCAGTTCCGTGCGACCGGGCTCGTCTCTGTCGTCGCGGGCAGTCCTGTCGGGCGGGTGGACGCATTGAGCGGTGCACTGGCCGAGGTCGTGGCGGGGATGGTTCACGATCCCCCGTCCGGCGACGAGGTCGACCGTGCGATCGGCCACCTCACCGGATCGATCAGGCTCGGGCTGGACGATCCCCTGTCGCGGATGACGCGGATCGGCCGTCACCTGCTGGACCGCGACACGGTGGTGACCGTCGGCGAGTCGCTCCACCGGCTCCGCGCCGTGCATCGCGACGACGTCGCGGACTACTGGACGGGCGAGACAGCGCCCTGGTGTCTGGCGGCCGTGGGGCCGGGCATGCCCGACGCCGGCGGCGCGGCTGGTCTGCTCGCCGGCGTGGGCGGATAAGCTGGTGGGTGGCTTGACGACCAGCGAGGAGACGATGACGGTGACGAAGGTCGGAGTGCTCGGTGCACGCGGCAAGGTGGGCACGGCGATCTGCGAGGCGGTCCGCGCGGCGGAGGACATGGAACTCGTCGCCGAGGTGGACCAGGGCGACCCGCTGCAGATGCTCTCCGACGCCGGCGCGGAGGTGGTCGTCGACTTCACCCACCCTGACGTGGTGATGGGCAACCTCGAGTACTGCATCACGCACGGCATCCACGCAGTGGTCGGCACGACCGGCTTCACCGACGAGCGGCTGGAAACACTGCGTGGACTGCTCGCGTCCCACCCGGATACCGGGGTGCTGGTGGCGCCCAATTTCGCGATCGGAGCCATCCTCATGATGCGCTTCGCCGTCCAGGCGGCCAAGTACTTCCCCTCGGCCGAGATCGTGGAACTGCATCACCCGAACAAGGCCGACGCACCCTCGGGTACGGCGCACCGCACCGCGGAGATGATGGCCGCCGCCCGCGCTGCAGCCGGGATGGGGCCCTCCCCGGACGCCACCTCCACCGGGCTGGAGGGGGCGCGGGGCGCCGATGTCGGTGGGGTGAGGGTGCACTCGGTCCGCGTGACCGGCCTGATCGCGCACCAGGAGGTGCTCCTGGGTACCCAGGGTGAGACCCTCACCATCAGGCACGATTCCCTCGATCGCTCGTCCTTCGCGCCCGGTGTGCTCCTCGGCGTGCGGTCGATCGCGGGTGTTCCCGGACTCACCGTGGGGCTCGACGCCTTCATGGATCTGTAGGCCGGCCCGTGGACAGAGTCATCAAACCCCTGGTCATGGCCCTCACGGCGGTGGGTCTGGTGGTGGCGTTCGGCTACCTGCTCTACCTCGGGTGGTCCATGATCAGCCGTTCCGAGTATCTCGCCATGCGTGGACTCGGGGTCGGGATCGTCCTGCTGACCGTCGTCGGGGCGTGGGCCATGTGGGCGATCCTGCGGAACGGATTCGAGCTCCAACGGATCTCCGCCGCGGCAGCCGAGGAAGGCATCGAACTCGACGTCTCCGACCTGGATCAGCGCCCGTCCGGTCGGCTCGAGCACGCCGCCGCCGACGAGTTGTTCGACCGCGTCAGCGCCGAGTACCAGGCGGCCCCGGAGGACTGGCGTACCAGCTACCGGCTGGCCCGGGCCTACGACCACGCGGGCGACCGCGCCCGTGCCCGTGAGGTCATGCGGGCGGCCATCACCCTCCGGGAGGCGGAGGTCTCCGGGGCGCAGGATCCGCGATGAGCATCGTCCTGGTGGTCCACCACGCCCCGTCACCGAGACTCCGCCGCATCCTTGAGGCACTGGAGAGTGGTCTCGCGCACCCCGACCTCGAGGGGATCGAGGTCGAATCGGTTCCGGCACTCGCCACCACCGACGACCACGTTCTCCGCGCGGACGGCTACGTCCTGCTCACCCCGGCCAACTTCGGCTACATGTCCGGTGCGCTCAAGCACTTCTTCGACCGCACCTACTACACCTGCGAGGGTGCCGTGGCCGGTCGGCCCTACGCACTCTGCGTGCACGGGGACAACGACACCTCGGGGGCCGTGACCTCGGTCGAGCGGATCACCACCGGGTGGGACCTGCGACAGGTCGCCCCGGCCCTACAGCTCACCGGCGAGCCCGGTCGTGAGGAACTCGACACCGCGTCCGAGGTCGCCGCGACGGTCGCCGCCCACCTCCTCGGCTGACCCGCCGGGCGACACGACACCAAAGGGAGACCCACCATGTCCGAGCTCGTCCGGCGGCAGGTCCGCATGGTCGCGCACACCGCGTTCACCCCACCCGACGAGATCGGCTGGGACACGGATGCGGACGGCGGAGCCGCCCTGGCCGAGTTCGCCGGCCGGGCCTGCTACCAGAGCTGGGACAAGCCCAACCCGCGCACCGCGTCGAACGCCGGGTACCTGAGGCACATTCTCGAGGTGGGGCACCTCTCGGTGTTCGAGCACGCGAGCGTGACGTTCTACATCACGGGTATCTCCAGGTCGTGCACCCACGAACTCATCAGGCACCGCCACTTCTCCTACAGTCAGCTGTCGCAGCGGTTCGTCCCGGAGCACGACTCCAAAGTGGTGCCCCCGCCGGCGATCGCCGACGACCCGGAACTGGTGGAGATCTTCCGCCGCGCCACCGACGCGTCGCGTGAGGCCTACGCGGAGATGCTCTCCAAGCTCGAGGAGAGGTTCGCCGACGTCCCCAACCCGATGCTGCGTCACAAGCAGGCCCGGCAGGCCGCGCGGTCTGTCCTGCCCAACGCCACCGAGACCCGCATCGTGGTGACCGGCAACTACAGGTCGTGGCGACACTTCATCGGGATGCGGGCGACCGAGCACGCGGACACCGAGATCCGAGGACTGGCCATCGACGTCCTGCGTCAGTTGCGGGAGGCGGCGCCGGCCGTGTTCTCCGACTTCGAGATCACCTCGCTGGAAGACGGCTCCGAGATCGCGGTGAGCCCCTACGTCCTCGAGGGTTGAGCCGGATCACCGGGTCGGAATCGGGACTTCCCGTGGTCTGCGGGTAGTCTGGGAGGCCATGACACACGTGACCACTGGGGGCCCGACGTCGGCGGACGGTCGGCCGGCCCTCACCCGACCCGGACGCCCCACGCCGTTCGGCACGGTGCTCACGGCGATGGTCACCCCGTTCGGGTCCGACGGTTACGTCGATCTGAAGGCTGTCGCACGTGTCGCGGAACACCTCGTGGATTCGGGGTGCGACGGTCTCGTCGTGTCCGGGACCACGGGCGAGTCGCCCACCACCACTGACGCGGAGAAGATCGCGGTTCTCGAGGCCGTTCTGGCCGCGGTGGGGGACAGGGCGACGGTAGTGGCCGGAGTGGGGACGTACGACACCGCGCATTCGGTGCACCTTGCCCGCCAGGCGGCGTCCGTCGGTGCCCACGGCATGCTCGTGGTGACGCCGTACTACTCCAAACCCACCCAGGCCGGACTCGACGCCCATTTCCGGGCGATCGCCGACGCCACCGACCGACCGGTGATGCTCTACGACATCCCACCGCGGTCCGTGGTCCCGATCCATGCGGAGACGCTCATCGGACTGTCGTCCCACCCGAACATCGTCGCAGTCAAGGATGCCAAGGGTGACTTCCATGACGCGGTCACCGTGATGTCTCACTGCGACCTCGTCTACTACTCGGGTGACGACCAGCTCAACCTCCCGTGGCTGGCGGTGGGAGCGAGCGGATTCGTCAGCGTGATCGGCCACGTGGCCGCCTCGCGACTCGTCGAACTGCGCCGCGCCTTCCTCGCGGGCGAGATCGACACCGCGCGACACATCAACCTCGGACTCCTCCCGCTCTTCGACGCCCAACGGGCGCTCGGCGGCGTGTCGATGTCCAAAGCAGCACTAGAGCTTCTCGGGATCCCGGCCGGAGTGCCGCGACTCCCGCAGTTACCACCGACCACCGAGCAGCGGGACGCACTGGCGTCGCTGCTGCACAGAGCAGGAGTGTTCAGATGACGGAAAACCCGACCAACAGCCGCGGACGCGGCC
>NZ_JAALDX010000010.1 GCF_014145095.1 Dietzia sp. SLG310A2-38A2
CGCCGGGCGTACTCCCATCCCAGGACCGAGGCGAGGGGGGCGTCCACTCCGGCGGCGAGCGCCGCGAGCACCTCATCGTCCGGGTCCACCGCACCGGACCTGTACGCCTCGAGTCTCGCGGGGGCGTCGTCCGCGCGGACCTCCACGGGCCCCTCGTCGGTGGTGTCCAGCCGCGGATCCACCGCGCCGGGGTCCCCGGTCAGGATCAGAGCGGTTCCACCGGCGTCCAGCAGGAACCCCGCGGTCGCCTGCGACCTGGCCGTGGGGTCGCCCCCCATGACGATCGCGACCCTGGCGCCGGTCACCGTGACTCGGTCCGGCGCTTGAGTTCGCTCAGCGCCTCGGAGAGGATCCGTCGTTCGGCCCGGTTGCGGAGCCGGCCGATCACCGGCACCACGAGTTCTATCTCCAGCTCGTAATCGACCCGGGTGCCGCCCTCGACCGGCTCGAGACGATAGGAGCCCTTCTGTGCGCGTTGGAGCGCCGAGCTCTCCAACCTCCACTCCACGACCCTGTGGTCCGCAGACCAGGAGTAGTCGAGGACGTAGTCGTCGACGATCGCCCCGGCCTCCAGGGCAAAACGGACGCGGTCGGGCCGACCGTCGGCGCCGACGGACAAGACCTCGGCGACCCGGATCGACGTCGACCATTCCGGATACGCGCCGAAGTCCGAGATGACGGCCATCACGTCCTCGACCGTCGCGTCGATCACCGTGGAGTCGCTGGTCGGCCACACCTCGGGGGCGCCGTTGTCCTCGCTCATATCCCCCAGCTTCACATATCTCCGGCCGGGATGCGCTCTTCGGCCGATGCCCGGGCACACGGGTGACGTGGCTGCCGTCCGGCCCCGGGGATAGTGTGTCCTCACTGCGATTAGACCATCAATCGTCTCCACCAGGAGGACCCTTTGCGCGAATACGTCGCCGCCCCCGCCACTTTCACCGTTCCCGAGGACTGGTCCTGTGCCCAGGCGGCCTACGACCGCGCGGAGCGGACCCCGGACAACGTGGCGTTTCAGCGGCCGGTCGACGGTCGGTGGACGGATGTCACCAACCGGGAGTTCGCCGAGACGGTCCGCGTCATGGGTCGGGGTCTGGTCGCCAGGGGAATCGAGGCCGGGGACAGGGTCGCCCTCCTGTGCTCGACGCGGTACGAGTGGAACGTCATCGACTTCGCGATCTGGGCCGCCGGCGCCGTGACGGTGCCCGTGTACGACAGCTCCTCCGCCGAACAGATCCGCTGGATCATGGAGGACTCGGGCGCCCGGCTCGTCATCGTCGAGAAGGAGACCCACGCCGCCACAACCCGCGAGGGGATCACCGGACTGGAGGGGGCCCCCGACGTCCTCGTGATCGACGGCGACACCCCGGCGCTGGAGTCCCTCGCCGCGGGGGCGTCCGATGTGGCTGACGCGGTACTCGACGAACGGCGCGCAGGGGTGACCGCCGACTCCCCCGCGACGCTGATCTACACCTCCGGCACCACCGGACGACCCAAGGGGTGCATGCTCACCCACCGCAACTTCATGTCCGAGGCCCTCGCGGTCCTCGAGACCCCGTTCAACCAGTATCTCCGCCAGGACGCGACCACCGTCATGTTCCTGCCCCTGGCCCACGTGCTGGCCCGCGCCATCACCTACGCCGGGTTCCACGCGGGTGTCCGCATCGCGCACTCGTCGGACCTGACCAATCTCGTGGACACGTTCTCGGAGATGCAGCCGCACTACATCCTGGCCGTCCCGCGTGTGTTCCAGAAGGTCTTCAACAAAGCACAGGCCACCGCCCAGGACGGCGGCACCGTCAAGGCCTGGATGTTCGACAAGGCCACCGACACCGCGGTCGCGTACTCCAAGGCCAACCGCAGCGGGCGGGTCGGGCCGCTGCTCAGGCTGCGCCACGCCGTGTTCGCCAAGCTCGTCTACGCCAAGCTCGTCGCGGCACTGGGCGGACAGTGCGAGATCGCCATCTCCGGGGGCGCCCCGCTGGGTGAGCGCCTGACGCACTTCTTCGACGGCATCGGTGTCAACATCTTCGAGGGTTACGGCCTCACGGAGACCTGCGCAGCGATCGCGGTCAACACCCCCGGTCAGATGCGAATCGGCACCGTCGGCCAGCCGCTTCCCGGGTGTGCGGTCCGGATCGCACCGGACGGTGAGGTCGAGGTGAGCGGCCCGGTGGTGACCTCCGGCTACTGGCGCAACGAGCGCGCCACCGCCGAGGCGTTCTCCGACGGGTGGTTCCGGACCGGAGACCTGGGGTCGCTGGACGAGGACGGTTACCTGACCATCACCGGTCGCAAGAAGGAGATCATCGTCACCGCCGGGGGCAAGAACGTCGCCCCGAGCCAGCTCGAGGACGCGCTCCGGGCGGACCCGCTCGTCGCCGAGGCGGTGTGCGTGGGCGACGGCAAGCCGTTCATCTCGGTGCTGCTCACCCTCGACCCGGAGGCGCTGGAGCGGTGGAAGGCCCACCACGGCAAGACCGGCTCGCTGTACGAGCTCCTCCGGGACGCGGACATGATCGAGCATCTCGACCAGGCGCTGTCCCGGGCCAACCGGACCGTCTCCCACTCGGAGGCGATCAAGAAGTACCACGTGCTGCCCGATCAGTTCACCGAGGAGACCGGGGAGCTCACCGCCTCGCTCAAGGTCAAGCGGAACGTGGTGCACCAGAAGTTCGCGGCCCAGATCGAGGACCTCTACGTCTGACACACGGCCGGGTCGGGGTTCGAGCCGGGGCTAGTCGCCGGAGAGCACCCGCCGCATGTCGCGCGCCAGGTCCTCCCAGCGCCACGACTCGAGAACCCAGGTGCGTCCGCGGACGCCCATCGCGGAGGCTCGTGGCCGGTCCGAGAGCAGACCGGCCACGGCCTCGACGATCTCGCCGTCCGAGGTACCGTCCACCACGAGACCGGTATTCCCGTCCAAGACGGTTTCCGGGGCACCACCACTCCGGCCGGCCACCACGGGGACACCGCAGGCAGAGGCCTCCAGGTACACGATCCCCAGACCCTCCACGTCCAGTCCCCCACCCCGGGTGCGACACGGCATGGCGAACACGTCCGCCATCCGGTGGTGGTCGACGATCTCGTCCGCCGGGATCCGACCGGTGAAGATCACCCGGTCGGACACACCGTGTCTGCGGGCCAGACCCTCCAGCGTGCGACGGTACGGACCACCACCGACGACGACGAGGACCGCTCCCGGAACGCGGCGGGCGATCTCGGGCAACGAGCGGATGAGCGCGTCCTGACCCTTGCGTGGGACGAGTCGTGAGAGACACACGATCACCTCCCGGTCCGCCACCCCGTAGCGCTCCCGGATCGCCTTACGCCGCACGGGATCGGGTCGGAATCTGTCCGTGTCGACCCCACCTGGCTGGCGCACGAGCCGGGCGTGTGGGCCGAACGCCGCCGCGAAGCGACGTCTCGTGTAGTCACTCACATAGGTGACGGCGTCCGTGGACTCACCGATCAGCCTGAGCACCTGGCGCGAACCCGGTAGCATCGACCACCCCACCTCGTGACCGTGGGTGCTCGCGACGATGCGGTTGACGGGGCCCTCCCGGAGGACGGGCGCCATCGCGGCCAGCGGCGCAGCCGCACCGAACCACACCGTGCTCGCCCCGAAGTCCGACGCGAGCCTCCGGGCACGCACCGCGAGTTCCGGCGTGGGCAGGAGCATCTCCGTCGGCACCCTCTCGACCAGGTAGGGACGGGAGTCGTCGTAATCGGTCGAGTCGCTGCCACGGAAGGTCGAGGCGAGGACCGCCACATCCTCAGGATCGAGATGCGCCAGATAGGTCTCCAGGTACGACTGGATGCCGCCGGGTCGCGGCGGGTAGTCGTTGGTGATCAGCAGGGTCTTCGTCATCACGTCCGAGACTGCCACAAAGTCCGGGTATCTCCCGCCCGGCGTCCCCGCGTCAGTACCGACGGATCCCGCTGATCGGCATCGCGTCGACCTTCTCGAGTTTGACCGGGACCCCGTAGGTCGGTGCGTGCAGCACCAGTCCGTCGCCGGCGTACATGCCGACGTGCGTTGCCCCCGGGTAGTAGATGACGAGGTCGCCCGGTTGGATGTCGGCCATCGCGACGGCCGCGCCCGACACCGCCTGCGCCTGACTCGACCGCGGGAGCGTCTTTCCCTCCTGCGCGTACGCCCACACCATGAGGCCCGAGCAGTCGAACTCGGCCGCGCCGGTCGCACCCCAGGAGTACGGGGCACCGAGCCGGGTGAGAGCCACGTTCAGCGCCGCCGTGTTGACGCCGTCGACCGCCGGGGCGACATAGCCCAGGGGGGTCAGAGGGCCACCGGCCCAGAGAGCACGCTGCGCGTCCGAGAGAGCGTCGACGCGGCGTCTCACCTCGTCGATCCGCACCGTCATCTCCTCCGAGCGCCGATCCAGTTCATCCGCCCGACTCTGGGCGTCCCGGGCCGAGGCCCGGGCGACCTCCGAGGCCACGTCCGCGTCCCTGCGGAGACGGGCGGCTTCCGCCGAGGCCGCCCGCGAGGCGTCCAGTGCGCTGGTGGTGGTGCCGGAGAGCCGCTGGAGGGTTCCGAGCCGGTCGACCAGGTCGCGAGGACTCTCGGCGAGTA
>NZ_JAALDX010000103.1 GCF_014145095.1 Dietzia sp. SLG310A2-38A2
CGGCACCCCCGCCACGGTGGCCGCGAGCAGACCCGCGGTCAACGACTCAGCGGTCGCCAGCGTCCACCCACGCCCGCCGAGTGCGGCCACCGCGGCCGCGGCAGCCGGATCAGGGAGATCACCGGAGGTCATGGGAAGCCTGAACGGGTCGCTCAGTGCCCGGCCCTGGCGGCCTGACGCGCCTTGACCAGGTAGTCGATACCCGTATAGACGGTCAGGATCAGCGCCACGCCGATCACCGCCCACTCGACGGGCCAGACCCAGTGCGGTAGCGGAAGGATCAGCATGCCCAGCCCCAGGGTCTGGGTCACGGTCTTGAGCTTGCCACCCTTACTGGCCGCCACCACGTGGTCGACGCCGAACAGGCGCCAGAGGGTGATCCCCACCTCGCGGACGAGGATCACGATCGTGACCCACCAGAACAGCTCGTGGACCAGGGACAGCGAGATCATCGCCGCCGCCATGAGTGCCTTGTCCGCGATCGGGTCGGCGATCTTGCCGAAGTCCGTCACCAGACCCAGACGCCGGGCGAGGTACCCGTCCACGTAGTCGGTCGCCATCGCGAGCACGAAGACGACGAACGCACCCACCCGCCACCACGGGTCCTGTGCGTCGGCCACGAAGAACAGGACCACGAACACCGGGACCAACACGATCCGCAGGACGGTGAGCACATTGGCGATGTTGAGTACGGGGACCTCGGCGCCGGGGCGTCCGTCGTCGGTGATGGGAACTGTCACCCCCTCACCTTAGCGAGACCCGGCCGAATACCCTTGATCCGACAGCACCCCCGCCGCGACCAGGAAGGACCACGCCGATGCCGCTCTACGCAGTCAGCTACCGGTACGAGCCAGAGCAGATCGATGACCGGGAGGAGAACAAGCCGGCCCATCGCGAGTGGCTCTCCGCCCAGGTCGACTCGGGAACGATCCGATCGGTGGGTCCGTACACGGACGGCTCGGGCGCCCTGCTCGTGGTCGAGGCCGCCGATTCCGACGCCGCTCGCGCGCTGGTGGCGGAGGACCCCCACTGCCTGCGCGGCATGGTCTCCGAGGTCACCGTCCGGGAGTGGATGCCGGTGTTCGGCGCACTGGCCTGAGCCCGCACGGCTCAGCCCACCGGCGCCTCGTCCAGGCTCTCGCTCCCTGCCTGCACCTCACCCGGGTCCTCCTCGGGAGGGGCGCCACCCTTGATCATCCAGATGACCGATCCCAGTTCCTCCGGCTTGACCAGTACGTCGCGCGCCTTGGAGCCCTCGGAGGGACCGACGATGTCGCGCGACTCCATCAGGTCCATGAGCCGCCCCGCCTTGGCGAAGCCGACGCGGAGCTTGCGCTGCAGCATGGAGGTGGACCCGAACTGGCTGGAGACCACGAGTTCGACGGCGGCGAGCAAGTCGTCGAGGTCGTCCCCGATGTCGCCGTCGATGTCCTTCTTGGACTCCTCCTTGGCGGCGGTGACGGTGTCGTCGTAGTCGGGCTCCGCCTGGTTCTTGGCGTAGTCCACGACCTCGTGGATCTCCTCGTCCGTGATGAAGGCGCCCTGCATCCGGACGGGCCGCGACGCGCCCATCGGGATGAAGAGCCCGTCGCCCATCCCGATCAGTTTCTCCGCCCCCGCCTGGTCCAGGATGACCCGGGAGTCGGTGAGCGAGGACGTCGCGAAGGCCAGACGCGACGGCACGTTGGTCTTGATGAGACCCGTGACCACGTCGACCGACGGGCGCTGTGTGGCCAGGACGAGGTGGATGCCGGCGGCACGGGCCTTCTGTGTGATCCGCACGATCGCGTCCTCGATGTCGCGCGGCGCGGTCATCATGAGGTCGGCGAGTTCGTCCACCACCGCGACGATGTACGGATACGGGCGGTACACGCGCTCGCTCCCGGGCGGGGTCGTGATGGCCCCCGACTTCACCCGCTCGTTGAAATCGGTGATGTGACGCACGCGCGTGGACTTCATGTCCTGGTAGCGCTGTTCCATCTCCTCGACCAGCCACGCCAACGCGGCGGCGGCCTTCTTGGGTTGCGTGATGATCGGGGTGATCAGGTGCGGGATGCCCTCGTACGGCGTCAGTTCGACCATCTTGGGGTCCACGAGGATCAGTCGCACCTCGTCCGGGGTGGCGCGGGTGAGCAACGACACGAGCATCGAGTTGACGAAGCTGGACTTACCCGAGCCGGTCGAGCCGGCCACCAGGAGGTGCGGCATCTTGGCCAGGTCGGCGGTGACGAAATTTCCCTCGATGTCCTTGCCCAGCCCGATGAGCATCGGGTTGTGCTTGGTGGCGGTCTTCGGATCGGTGAGCACGTCGGCGAGCCTGACAAGCTCACGGTCCAGGTTGGGGACCTCGATGCCCACGGCGGACTTGCCGGGGATCGGGGCGAGCAGGCGGACGTTGTCGGTCGCCACCGCGTAGGCGATGTTCCGGTGCAGCGCCGTGATCTTCTCGACCTTGACGCCGGGGCCGAGCTCGACCTCGTAGCGCGTGACCGTCGGCCCGCGCGTGAACCCGGTGACCGCGGCGTCGATCTTGAACTGCTCGAGGACGCCCTGGATGGCCTCGATCATCTGGTCGTTGGACTCGCTGCGCTCCTTCGGCGGGTCTCCCGCGGTCAGCAGACTCACCGGCGGAAGAGTGTATTCGACACCGTTGACCAGCTGTTTCTGGGAATCGAGCCGCTCGGCGTCGCTGTCCGCCGCGGTGTGGGTGGACGGGGTATTGGTCTGTGGCACCACGGCCGTGTCGACGGCTCGGCTCGCCCCGGCGGCGCGGGCGGCAGGACCGACAGCGCCGCCGG
>NZ_JAALDX010000104.1 GCF_014145095.1 Dietzia sp. SLG310A2-38A2
GCCCGCCGCGGCCGACGGCGCCGACGGACTCGGGCCGACGGCGCCCCAGGATCAGACGACCAAGGACCAGACGATGACTCTCTCACGCACCCTGCGCGCACTCGCCGCGACCGCCGCAGCCGGACTCGCCCTGAGCGCCTGCGGCAACGCCGACACCGCGGGCGAGGAAACCCAGTCGACCGCGGCCGGGGACTCCGGCACGGTCATCACCTACAACAGCCCCTCGGAGTGGGGGAACTTCGGCGAGGTGCTGGCGGCCTTCTCGGACGAGACCGGGATCTCCGCCCCGAACGACCCCAAGAACTCGGGTCAGACGCTCGCGGCTCTCCAGGCCGAGGCCGCCTCTCCCGTCGCCGACTCCGCCTACGTCGGCATCGCGTTCGCCGATCAGCTGGTGCAGGCGGATCTGCTCAGCGCCTACACCCCCGAGGGCGTGGAATCGATCGACGAGGACCTCCGCGATCCCGACGGCCGGTGGCACACCCTGCACACCGGGGCGGTGGCGTTCATCGTCAACACCGAGCATCTCGGGGACGCCGAGGTGCCGCGGTCATGGGAGGACCTGACCAAGCCGGAGTACCGCGGCAAGGTGGGATACCTCGACCCGACCCAGGCCGCGGTCGGCTACTCCGTCGCCACCGCCGCCAACGAGGCGATGGGCGGGGATCTGGACAACTGGGAACCCGGTCTCGACTACCTCGGTCGACTCAAGGACAACGGAGCCGTGACCCCGGCCCAGACCGCGACCGCGCTGGTGGGCCAGGGCGAGATCCCGATCCTCATCGACACGGACTTCAACGGCTACAAGCTGCAGGAGGAGGGGATCGACGTCGAGGTCGTGATACCCGAGGAGGGCAGCCTCCTCATCCCCTACGTCGTGGGGATCGTCAACGGCGCGCCCAACCGGGACAACGCGGAGGAGCTCCTCGACTTCTACTTCTCCGAGCAGGGTCAGCAGCTCTTCGCCCGCGGGTTCATGCGTCCGGCCATCGGGTCGATCCCCGACGACATGGCCGCCAAGATGCTCCCGGACACCGACTACGAGCGGGCCCGCACCGTCGACTACGTCAAGCAGGGTGAGGTCCAGGAGGACTTCATCGCCGCCTTCACCACCGAGGTCGGTCGTTGACCGTCCGCACCCGGGTGACCCCCACCGTGGCGGGTGGTCCCCGCTGGGGATGGCTCGCCGCGGTTCCGGGGGTTCTCTTCCTGCTGGCGTTCGCCCTGTACCCACTGGTCTCCCTGACGCAGAACGCCATCGGGCTCGGACGTACCGGGCTGCGTGAGGAGTCGGGCCTCACCGCCGACTACCTCGTCGCCGCCCTCACCTCCGAGGCGATCCGGCGGGCCGTGGTCAACTCGCTCACGGTGTGCGTCTCGGCGGTGGCGATCGCCATCGCCCTGTCGATCCCGCTGGTCCTTCACCTGGCGGCCCGATCACACGTAGGCCGCAACACCTCACCGCTGGATT
The DNA here is from genome assembly GCF_014145095.1 of Dietzia sp. SLG310A2-38A2. GTDB lineage: Bacteria > Actinomycetota > Actinomycetes > Mycobacteriales > Mycobacteriaceae > Dietzia. The sequence continues at coordinate 1,472 of NZ_JAALDX010000104.1, forward strand.
CCGCCTTCACGCTCCCCGTGGCCCTCCCCGGGACCATCATCGGGTTCTTCGCCGTGGTCCTGCTGGGCAACACGGGGCTGCTCGGCCTGTGGTTCCCGCAGCTGGCGGGCACCGCCTACATCATCCCCGGGCTCGTGGTGGCCTACACCTACTTCTCCCTGCCGAGGATCATCGGACCGCTCCGAGGGGCCGCGGAGAACCTGGATCCGGCGATGCCCGAGACCGCCCGCTCACTGGGCGCCGGACGCACCCGGGTCTTCGTCACCGTCACCCTTCCCCTGCTCCTGCCGGCGATCATCGAGGCCTCGGGGACGGCACTGGCGGTCGCCCTCGGCGGATACGGCACGATCGCGGTCCTCGCTCGTGGCGACCGCCTTCTCCCGCTCGAGGTGGTGGACGGTCTCAGCTCCGCCGGGTTCAACATCGCCACCGCGTCCGCCAACGCCCTGATCCTGGCAGTCCTGGCCGCCGGGTTCCTGCTCGCCGGCCGCGCGGTCGCCCGGATCACCGAGAGGATGGTCGCCCGATGACCGCGTCCCGCGTCTGGCTCTGGCTCATGCTCGGGGTCGTCCTGGTCCCCATGATCGCGACGCTGGTCGTGGCGACCAGCGTGAGTTTCATCGCGGGCCCGTACACCGGTGGGTTCACACTGGACTGGATGGCCCTCGGGTTCGAGCTGCTGTCCCCCACGCTCCTTCACAGTGCCGCGGTCGGGGTGGCCGTCGCCGCGATCAACCTCGTCGTCGGCGGACCGCTCGCGTGGTGGTCCTCCCGCTCCGCGTCCGTCACCGCCCGCGCGGTCGGCTACCTCGCCACGGTCCCGCTGGCCGTCCCGGGCATCGCCATCTCGGTCGCGCTGATCGGTACCTACGCCCAGCTGCGTCCGAGCGGGCTGCTTCTGCTCATCGGGCACGTGGTGTTCACGCTGCCCTTCACCCTGGCCGCACTGGTCACCGTCCTGGCCTCGGACCGGCTGGACGAGTGCGAGCAGGTCGCGGTGAGCCTCGGCGCCTCCCGCGCGCGGCAGGTCCTCACCATCACCATCCCGTGGTGCCTGGTCGCGATCGTCCAGGCCGCGGCGATGTCCTACGCCCTGAGCTACGGCGAGTTCAACATCAGCTTCTTCGTGAGCGTCCCGGCCGACCCGACGGCACCGTTCGCCTTGTTCGACGCCTACCAGACGAGACGACTCGAACTGGCGTCGGCGATGTCGGTCTGGTTCATCGTCTCCCTCCTCCCGGTGTTCGCGGTTCTCGTCGCGCTGCGTGCCCGTATGCACGAAAGGTCCCTGTCATGAGCACCACCGACATGAGCGCCACCGTCATGAGTACCTCCCCGGGCCTGGCCCTCGACGACGTCTCCGTCCGGTACGGCGACACCCTCGCCGTCGACGGGGTCACCATCGATGTCAGCGAGGGCGAGATCCTCGCCCTGGTCGGTCCCAGCGGATGTGGCAAGACCTCCCTCCTCCGGTCGATCGCCGGCATGGTCCGTCCCTCCACCGGAAGGATCCGGATCGGGGGCACCGACGTCACAGCCACGCCACCCGCCCGCCGCAACATCGGACTGGTCCCCCAGTCGTACGCGATGTTCCCGCACATGTCGGTGCGCGGGAACGTCGAGTACGGGTTGCGGGCGCGCGGGGTGAACCGGGCCGAGCGGACCCGTCGCACCGACGAACTCCTCGACCTGGTCCACCTCTCGGAGTACGCGGGACGACGGCCCGGCGCACTGTCGGGTGGCCAACGCCAACGCGTGGCCCTGGCCCGGGCACTGGCCATCGACCCCACCGTCCTCCTGCTGGACGAACCCCTCTCCGCGCTCGACCCCCAGCTACGGGCGGGTCTGCGCCGGAGCCTGTCCGCGAACCTCGCCCAGGTCGGGTGCACCACGGTGATCGTCACCCACGACCAGCAGGAGGCGCTGGCGCTCGCTCACTCGATCGCGATAGTCCGCGACGGCCGGGTGGTCCAACACGGGACGCCCGATGACCTCTGGAACCACCCGGTCGACGAGTTCGTGGCCGACTTCCTGGGTTCGGGCCGGATCCTCGATGCCGTGCGCACCCCGGACGCGGTCGAGGTGCTGGGCGGCCGGTGGCGGATCCCGGGATCCGGCATCGACGTCGCCCGCGTGGAGCGCGACGACCCGGGCCCCGGCGGTCGGGTACTCGTCCGCCGCGACTCCCTGCGGATCGCGGACGAGGGCACGCCGGGTTCCACCACCGCCCGAGTGCTCCACGCCGAGTTCGGCGGCACCGTCACCCGACTGCGCATCGAGGTGCACGGCACGCAGCTCGACATGGACCACGTCGGGCCCGCCGACCTCGGCCCGGTCGTGACCGTGGCCGCCAGAAGCGAAGGGATCGTCCTACTGTGACCACCGTCGAGGTCCTCGGCTGCAACGCCACCGCCCCCGGCCGGACCGGAGCCGCGTCGAGCTACCTGGTCCGCGACGAGTCGACCGCCGTGCTCGTGGACGCAGGCCCCGGATCCCTGCTCAGCTTCGCGCGCACCCACGAGCTGTCCGAGCTGAGCGGCATCGTCGTGACCCACCTGCACGCGGACCACAGCCTGGACCTCATGGCCTGGGCGTACCGATGGACGTTCCCCGACGTGCTCCCGCGGATCCCGCTCTACGTCCCGGCGGAGGAACTGGGCCGTCTCGAGCGGTTCGACGAGCTCTTCGGGATCCCCACCCTGCCGACCATGGTGTCCCCCATCCGGTCCGCCTTCCACGTGCGTGGGCTGGACCTCGACTCCCGGACGCCGGTCGGGATCGGCACCTGGTCGATCACCCCTCATCGCGCCCTGCACTCGGTGCCGTCCGCCGCACTGCGGTTCGCGGGCCCGGACGGGGTGGTCTGCTTCTCCTCGGACACCGGCCCGTGCCACGGGGTGGTCGACGCCGCCGCCGGGGCCGATGTGTTCGTGTGCGAGTCCACCGTCCTGGCCGCCGACGACGACGTGATCCACGGGCACGGGCACCTCACCCCGGAACTCGCCGCCGGGATCGCCTCCGAGGCCGGGGCGCGCCATCTCGTCCTCACCCACTTCGCGCGACCGGAGGAGGCGCAGGAGATGGGACGGATCGCGTCACGCCATTTCGACGGCGCGGTGACGGTGGCGCGGGAGGGTGCGACCGTGCCGGTGGTGGCCCGGTAGCCGGGAACCGCGACAGCCGAGCAGCCCTCAGGCCGCGCCCGCCGCGACGATCCCGGCGAACACCACCGCGTTGTTGACCCCGTGGAGCACGATCCCGGGCACGATCGACCGGTACCACTGCGCCATCACGCACAGGGAGATCCCCACCACCAACAGGTACGGCAGCGCGGGCGGGATCAGGTGCACGGCGGCGAAGAATGCTCCCGCGAGCGCGATCCCCGGAACGGCCCGGAACCTCGCACGCAGCGCGGGCAGGACGATCCCCCGGAAGACCACCTCCTCGGCCACGGGCACGAGGACCGCGACGACGAGCAGTCCGAGGACCACGAACGCGGGCCCGCCGGTGGCGAGATCCTCGAGCCCGTCGTCGGAACCCTCCGGCCCGGTTCCCAGTGGGATGAGCACGATCATCGAGGCGGCGACCCCCGCGACCATCACCGCCGGGATCTGCCACAGCAGGTGCATCGGCGAGCGCGCCGGCGGGCGCAGCCCCACATCGGCCCAGCCCAACCCGCGTCGGCGCAGCAGGTGGACCCGCACGGCCACCAGC
>NZ_JAALDX010000105.1 GCF_014145095.1 Dietzia sp. SLG310A2-38A2
GCCGAGGATCTCGAGGAGCTCCGCGCCATCTACGTCGACGCCACCACGTCGCCGTCCACGGCCGCACTGCGCAGCGTCCCCGGCGTGGACGCCGACGGCGCACGCTCCGACCTCGCCGCTCGCCGCGAGGCCACCGAGAACCAGGGCGCCCCGTCAGGAGGCTGGTCATGACCGCCGACTTCGGACTGCTGCTGCTCGCCGGGCTCCTCTGCGCGGCCGGGGTCTACCTGCTGCTGGAACGGGCGATCATCAAGATCCTGCTGGGGATCATGATCTTCTCCAACGGCATCAACCTGCTCCTGTTGGCCGCGGGGGGACCGCCCGGCAGCCCGCCGATCATGGGGCGTGGCCGGAGTCCCGACGCCGCCGACTCGGACCCGCTGTCCCACGGGATGATCCTCACCGCGATCGTGATCACCGCCGGTGTCGGGGCCTTCATCCTGGCGCTGGCCTACCGCTCCTACCAGTTCACCACCGCCGACGAGGTCGCCGACGACGCCGAGGACACCAAGATCGCCAAGCGCTCGCCCACCGACGCCTGGTCTGCGCCCGACCGGGACCTGTCCGACGACCACACCACGGGTCAACCCACCGAGCTGGGAGACCACGTCGACTACGACGACGAGGACCTGGAGGAGGCCGAGGCGGAAGCCGAAGCGGAGGCCCGCGCGCGGACCGTGTCCGCGTCGCGCGCCCGCAGGAAGAAGAACCCGGACGACGGAAAGGAGGGTGGCCGGTGATCTCCCCCGAACTGTTCGGCTACCTCATCCCGTCCGTCGTCCTGATCCCCCTGCTCGCCGCGGCCTTGTGCCTGGTGGTCTCCCGCCGGCCACGGGTGCAGAACATCATCACCATCGTCACGCTCACCGGGGTGCTGGTCATCGCGGGCGTCCTGCTGGTGCTCACCGACCAACACGGCGTACACACGGTGCAGGTGGGCGGCTGGGACGCACCCGTGGGCATCACGCTGGTGGCGGACCGGCTCAGCGCCCTCATGCTCTGCGTGTCGGCCATCGTGTTGCTCACGGTGATCATCTACGCCGTGGGCCAGGGTGTCCGCGACGGAGACGGCGACCAGCCCACCTCCATCTTCCTGCCCACCTACCTGGCGCTCGCGGCGGGACTGAACGCGGCGTTCGTCGCCGGCGACCTGTTCAACCTGTTCGTCGGGTTCGAGATGCTGCTGGCCGCGTCCTACGTCCTGCTCACGCTCGGCGCCAGCCAGGAACGGGTCCGCGCGGGGGTCTCCTACACCGTCGTGTCGATGGTGTCCTCGATGGTGTTCCTGTTGGGCATCGCACTGACCTACTCGGCCGCGGGCACGCTCAACCTGGCGCAGCTGTCCGTGCGGATGGCCGAGGTTCCCGACGGGCTGCGGAACACGATCTTCGCCGTCTTCCTGGTGGCGTTCGGCATCAAGGCGGCCGTCTTCCCCCTCTCGACCTGGCTGCCCGACTCCTACCCCACCGCACCCGCCCCCGTCACCGCGGTATTCGCCGGGCTGCTGACCAAGGTGGGCGTCTACGCGATCATCCGGTTCCACACCCTCGTGTTCCCCGGCGGCTCCATGGACGGCGTCCTGCTGGTGGCGGGTCTGCTGACGATGGTCATCGGCATCCTCGGCGCGATCGCACAGTCGGACATCAAACGAATACTGTCCTTCACCCTGGTCAGCCACATCGGGTACATGATCTTCGGCATCGCCCTGTCGACCGGGTACGGCCTGAGTGCGGCGATCTACTACGTCGGCCACCACATCATCGTGCAGACAACCCTGTTCCTGGTGGTCGGGCTGATCGAACGGCAGGCCGGGTCGTCCTCCCTCCGCCGTCTGGGGTCGCTCGCCGTGGCCAGCCCCGTCCTCGCCGTCGTCTTCCTCATCCCCGCCCTCAACCTCGGCGGGATCCCACCCTTCTCCGGCTTCATCGGCAAGCTCGCGGTGGTCCAGGCCGGCGCCGAGGTCGGCGGGCCGCTCATGTGGGTCCTCATCGCCGGGGCCATGGTCACCAGCCTGCTGACGCTCCACGTGGTGGTCCGCGTGTGGTCCAAGGCGTTCTGGCGTCCCCGCGCCGACGCCCCCGAGGGCGCGGTGGCCCTGGCCAAGCCGTTGGCCCTGCTGCCCTCCGACGAGTACGTGGAGTTCGACGAGCGCGAGGAGGTGGGCCGGATGCCGCTGAGCATGCTCGCGCCCACCATGGCCCTCATCGTGGTCTCCTTGTTGATGACGGTGTTCGCCGGCCCGCTGCTCGGGGTCACCGATCGGGCCGCCGCGAGCCTCATGGAGCGGAACGACTACCTGGACACCATCCCCCTCGATTCCACGCCCGAACGCTACGTCGACTCCGTGACGGGGGTGCGCTGACATGGCCCGCAGGATCAAGGTCCGACTCGACCCCCGGGTCATCGGTTCCCGCGTGTTCATGGCTCTGTGGCTGACGGTCGCCTGGGTCATGCTGTGGGGTCCGGTCGAGCTCGGGACGATCGTCGCCGGGGTGCTCGTCGCGATCGTGGTGATGGTGATGCTCCCGCTACCCCGCGTCCCCGTGGAGGGTCTGGTCAGGCCCGTGTCCACGGTGTGGCTGGTGATCGTGGTGGCCTACTATCTTGTCCGCTCCTCGATCGCGGTGGCGTGGCTGTCAGTGCGCCCGCAGGCTCCGCCCCGGTCCGCCGTGCTCAGGGCACCGATGCAGTTGAAATCGGACTTCACCCTCGCCCTGGCCGTCAACACCCTCAATCTCATGCCCGGCGGAATCGTCGTGCGCGTCGACCCGGTGGCCCGGTACGTGTACGTCCACGTCCTGGACGCCGGGAGTCCCGAGGCGGTCGAGAGGTTCCGTCGCCAGACCGCCCACGTGGAACAGTTGTACGTCCGGGCGTTCGAACGCCCCGAGGACTGGAAACCTAGCCCGCAGCACTACTGCGCCCCGGCAGAGGAATACGGGAGCAGCGGCCCGGACCGCGTCCACGACCACGCACCCAAGCCCGTACCAGACAGCGAGGAGCACCGATGAGCCTGTCACTGCTGCTGTGGAGCGCGGCCGTGGTCGCCCTGACGCTCGCACTGTTCACCACGATGATCCGGCTGATCGGTGGGCCCAACACCCTCGACCGGCTGATCTCCCTGGACATGCTCGCCGCCATCGCCCAGTGCGGGGTCGGCGTGTACATCGCCTGGAGCAAGGACACCACCGCCGCGGCCGCCCTGGTTGCGTTGGCGCTGGTCGCCTTCCTCGGATCGGTGTCCGTGGCCCGGTTCCGGGTCAGCGACTCCACCGGAGTGCACAAGGAGGCCCTCACATGAGCGACGACCCCCGGGAGATCGTCTCCGCGCTGTTCGTCCTCGCCGGGGCGCTGCTGACCCTCGCCAGCGCCATCGGTCTGGTGCGCTTCCGCGACACCTTGAGCCGGATGCACCCGGCCGCAAAGCCGCAGGTGCTGGGCCTGGTGCTCGTGCTGTTCGGGGCCAGTGTCCGGATCTTCCCCCACATCGACCTGGGAATGCTCCTGCTGGCCGGGATCGTGGCCGTGTGCACCGCGCCCGTGATCGCCAACCGCGTGGGCAACCTGGCGTATCACGAGAGCGTCGAGGACGGCACCATCACCCACGAGGCCCCGGTCCTGGAGAAGTTCCAGGCGAGCGAGGCCAATCGCAAGAACACACCCTGACGGCGTCCCGCCCGGCCGACTCCCGGCATCCGCTCCAGCGCCTGCGCTCCGGGGCGCCC
>NZ_JAALDX010000106.1 GCF_014145095.1 Dietzia sp. SLG310A2-38A2
CGGTCGTCCTGTGGCTCGCGACATCGATCGACTCACTCGGGACGGGCTGAGAGGGCCCGCCACACGCCGGACCGGTTCAGTCCCGGACTAGTTCAGTCGCAGGGGGACGCCCTCGCGCACGTGGTCGCGGACGCCATCTGACGCGAGCAGCGCACCCATCGCCACCAGTGCGCACAGGGAGAGCACGCTACCCAACACCGAGATGAACGTGACACTGTCCACCACCATCCGTGCGAGTGAGCTCACGACCAACAGCGCCACCGCCACCCCGATCACGACGCGCGCCGCACGGTGGGCGCGCCAGAGCAGCACCGCGCCGACGATCAGCAGCACCCCCAGGACCAGCGACGACGCGGCGGTCACCGCCATCGGCCCGTACTCGGTGGTGTCGCCGCCCCCGCTGGCCGTGGCGGTGAGCCCCAGCAGCGTGGCGAAGCCGATGGCCACCCCGATGATGCCGAGCCCAACCGACAGTCCCGTCAGGCCGAGGGCGGCGGGCCGGGGGCTGTGATCGTGCTCGGTCATGCATGTCCTCGGGTTCGGTCGGGGGAGCCCTGCGCGGCGAGTTCCAGCGTCCTGGCGAGCATGGGGCCCACCACGTCGGACTCGGTGAGGAAACCGTCGTGACCGGCCGGGCTGTCGATCACCACCAGTGGATCGGCGCCGGGCAACAGCGCGGCGAGCTCCTCCTGTTGGCGCAGTGGGTAGAGGCGGTCGGTGGTGACCCCGCCGATCACGCAGGGGACGGGGCAGGAGCGCAGGGCCTGCTCGACCCCACCGCGGTCCAGGCCCACGTCGTGGCGGTTGAGCGCGTCGGTGAGCAGGACATAGGTGCAGGCGTCGAAGCGGGAGACGAGCTTGCCGGCCTGGTGGTCGAGGTAGGACTGCACGGCGAACCGCCCCGACATGGACAGGTCCTCGCCCCGGGGGTCCTCACCGGGTTGCGGACGGTTGGCGAACCGCTCGTCCAGTTCCAGCTCACCCCGGTAGGACAGGTGCGCGATGCGCCGCGCGATGCCGAGACCGGCGACGGGGGTGCGGCCGGTGCCGTGGTAGCCGCCCTGCTGCCAGTGGGGGTCGGAGGTCACGGCCATGATCTGCGCGGTCTGCACGCCGATCTGGTCCGCGGAGGCGCGTGCCCCGACCGCCAGGACACACCCCGCCCGGACGCGGTCCGGGTGGGTGACCATCCACTCGAGCGTCCTGGCCCCGCCCATGGAGCCGCCGATCACCGCGGCCCAGTGCTCGATCCCCAGCAGGTCGGCCAGGACCCGCTCGGCCTCGACCATGTCGCGGACGGACACGGCGGGGAAGCGGGCGCCCCAGTAGTGGCCGTCGGGGTGCAGCGAACTGGGGCCCGTCGACCCCCGGCACCCACCGAGCACGTTGACGGACAGCACGCAGTAGCGGTCGGTGTCCAGTGGCAGCCCGGGCCCGACGAGTCCGTTCCACCATCCGGGCGTCGGGTGGAGCGAGTCCACGGAGCCGACCACGTGGGAGTCCCCGGTCAGCGCGTGTTCGACCAGGACGATGTTGGACCGGTCCTCCGAGATCCGGCCCCACCGCTGCACCGCGAGGTTCACCCCCGGGAGGACGACACCCGTGACCAGCGTGAGGTCGCCGATGGCGACGCGGCCGAGGGTGCCGTCGCCCGGGGGCAACAGCGCGAGTGGATCGGTGGGGCGGACCATGCGGGCGGACGTCAGGAGAGCGCGGCGAAACCGAGCTCGAGGTCACCGATGATGTCGTCGACGGCCTCGATGCCCACAGACAGACGGACGGTCGCAGTGGTGACCCCGGCGATCGCGTTGGCCTCGGGGGTGCCCTGGGAATGGGTGGTGGTGGCGGGGTGGCACACCAACGACCGGACGTCGCCGATGTTGACCAGGCACGAGTGCAGCTTGAGCGCGTCGATGAACGTCCACGCCCGCGCCTTGATGTCCTCCTCGGACGCGCCCTGCGGCACCGCGAGGTCGAACGTGACGATCGCGCCCGCACCCTTGGGGGACAGCGTCTTCTGCAGCGCGTTGTACGGCGAGGAGGCCAACCCGGCGTACTGGACGCCCGCCACGTCCTCGCGCGCCTCGAGCCACTCGGCCACCCGCTGCGCGTTGGACACGTGGCGCTCGATCCGCAGGCTCAGGGTGTCGATGCCCTGGACCAGGGTCCAGGCGTTGAACGGGGAGGCCGCGGCACCGGTGTCGCGGAGGAGCGTCACCCGGGCCTTGAGCGCGAGGGCGGGCGCGCCGAGATCGGCGTAGACCAGACCGTGGTACGCGGGATCCGGGGTGGTGAAGGACGGGAACACGTCCTTTCCGTCGCGCTGCACGCGCCAGTCGAACTTCCCGCCGTCGACCAGGACGCCACCGAGGGAGGCGCCGTGGCCGCCGAGGTACTTGGTGGCCGAGGAGACGACGACGTCCGCCCCCAGCTCCAGCGGGCGGATGAGGTACGGGGTGGCCACCGTGTTGTCGATGACGAGCGGAACCTGGTTGCGGTGCGCGACCTCGGCGATCGCCGGGATGTCGAGGATGTCGTTCAGCGGATTCGAGATCGACTCGCCGTAGAACAGCTTGGTGTCCGGCCGTACCGCCGCCTGCCAGGAGGCGGGGTCGTCCGGGTTCTCCACGAACGTGGTCTCGATGCCGTACTTGGGCAGTGTGTGCCGGAGCAGGGTGTCGGTACCGCCGTAGAGGCGGGGTGAGGCCACCACGTGGCCACCGGACTGGGCGATCGCCTGGATCGCGGCGGTCTCGGCGGCCTGGCCGGAGGCGAAGAGCAGACCGGCGACGCCGCCCTCGAGCGACGCGATGCGATCCTCCGCGGCGGCGACCGTGGGGTTGGTGATGCGGGTGTAGATCGGGCCCATCTCGGCGAGCGCGAACCGGTCCGCGGCCTGCTTGGCGTCCGCGAAGACGTACGAGGTGGTCTGGTAGATCGGCAGGTTGCGCGCCCCGGTGTCGGAGTCGACGGGCTGACCGGCGTGGATCTGGCGGGTCTCGAAGGCCCAGTCGGGATTGCTGTTGTCGTACGTCATAGGGGCGGAGCCCCTCCTCTCGTCAGAAGGGTCCGGCCGCTTGACGACAGCGGACCCGCGCTTGCCTGTCACCCGGGTGGGTGGTGGCCAGGTCGTCTCCCGGGGCACCCCACCGCGGTGGAGGGTTGCCGTCCAGCGAGCCGGGGCTTGTCGCTGGAACTCATGACCTGGGGAGAGGTTAGCCTAAGCCGCTCGGCGGCGGCAACGAGGGGTAACGGTGCGGAGCGTCCTCTCGCGGACTAGGCGGATCCGTAAGATGAGGCGTACGTCACACTATCGACGACAACGCAGGCCCCAGAAGGGCGAGCGGGGAGGGAGGGTCTGATGTCCAAGATCAAGGTGGAGGGGACCGTCGTCGAACTCGACGGCGACGAGATGACCCGCATCATCTGGAAGTTCATCAAGGACGAGCTCATCCACCCCTACCTGGACGTGGACCTCGAGTACTACGACCTCGGGATCTCCAGCCGTGATGCCACGGACGACCAGATCACCGTGGACGCCGCCAACGCCATCAAGAAGCACGGGGTGGGGGTCAAGTGCGCCACCATCACCCCGGACGAGGCCAGGATGGAGGAGTTCGGGCTGAAGCGGATGTACCGCTCGCCGAACGGCACGATCCGCAACATTCTCGGCGGGACGATCTTCCGCGCCCCGATCATCATCTCCAACGTCCCTCGCCTGGTGCCGGGATGGACCAAGCCGATCATCGTCGGCAGGCACGCCTTCGGCGACCAGTACCGCGCCACAGACTTCAGGGTGCCCGGCGCGGGCACGGTCACCATCACCTACACGCCGGCGGATGGTTCCGAGCCGATCGAGCACGAGATCGTCGAGATGCCGGACGACGGTGGCGTGGTCATGGGTATGTACAACTTCACCAAGTCGATCGAGGACTTCGCACGCGCCTCGTTCAACTACGGTCTGCAGCACGACTACCCGGTGTACCTGTCCACCAAGAACACGATCCTCAAGGCCTACGACGGCGCGTTCAAGGACATCTTCCAGGACGTCTTCGACCGCGAGTTCAAGGCGGAGTTCGACGCCGCCGACCTGACCTACGAGCACCGACTCATCGACGACATGGTCGCCTCCGCGCTCAAGTGGGAGGGCGGGTACGTCTGGGCCTGTAAGAACTACGACGGCGACGTGCAGTCCGACACGGTGGCCCAGGGCTTCGGCTCGCTCGGCCTCATGACCTCGGTACTGCTCACCCCGGACGGGAAGACCTGCGAGGCCGAGGCCGCGCACGGAACCGTCACCCGCCACTTCCGTCGTCACCAGCAGGGCGAGCCCACCTCCACCAACCCGATCGCGTCGATCTTCGCCTGGACCCGCGGACTCGAGCACCGGGGCACGCTCGACAACACCCCCGAGGTCATCGAGTTCGCGCACCAACTCGAGGACGTCGTGATCTCGACCGTCGAGGGCGGCCAGATGACCAAGGATCTCGCCCTCCTGGTCGGCGAGGGCCAGGACCATCTCACCACCGAGGATTTCCTCGCCGCCCTGGACCAGAACCTCAAGAGGGCTCGCGCCTGAGCGGCTACGGTGTCGGACAGTGGTCCATCTCACATGAGGGCCGCCACCCGTCGTCGCGCGAGCACCCGAGGAGCCACACGTGGACCAGAGTCCCCTGATCGACATAGGCCTGCCCGTCGCGCTGGCGATCATCATGGTCGGCATCGGGCTCAGCCTGACCAGGGAGGACTTCGCGGTCCAGGCCAGGTCGCCGTGGGCCACGATCGTCGGACTGTTCGGCCAGCTGGTCCTGGTGCCGCTGACGGGCGTGGCCGTGGCCCTGGCGTTCGGGCTCCCCCCGATGTTGGCCCTCGGTGTGGTCCTGGTGGCGGCCACGCCCGGAGGGGCGACGTCGAACCTCATCACCTATCTGGCGCGAGGCAACGTCGCGCTGTCGGTCATCCTCACCGCTCTGACCTCCGTGGCCGTGATCCTCACGCTGCCGATGTGGTTCGGTATCGGCGCGCGGATCATCCCGGGGGCCGACGACGCCGAGGTGACCGTCCCGCTCGGTCAGACCTTCGGGCTCCTGCTGGGTGTCATCCTCATCCCGGTCCTTCTCGGCATGATCCTCCGCGCGAGGAGGCCCGCACTGGCCGCCCGCATCGAGCGCTTCGTGGGCATCGTCGGACTCGTCGTCCTGGTGCTGCTCATCGTGGGCATCGTGCTCGGCGAGAGGGACCGGATCGTGGACCTCATCGTGGCCGTGGGGCCCGCGGTCGTCGTCCTGAACCTGGCTCTGATCGTGGTGGGCGGACTGCTCGCCTGGGTGTGCCGTCTGCGCCGCGCCGAACAGATCGCGATCGCGGTCGAGTTCGGCATCAAGAACACCACCCTGACCCTGCTCATCGCCTTCACCGTGATCGGCGACGAGGAGGTGGGGCTGGCCGCCGCCGTCTACAGCATCGTCATGTACGTCACCGCGTTCCTGGTGGTCTACGGCGGTCGGCGTCTCATGCGCACCGCCCCCTGATCGGGTCTGGAGAGGCGGGCCCGCGCAGGGGTGGGCGTAGCCTGCTCCGGTGACCACGAGCCCCGCCACCGGCACCGCGCCCACCCCCCGTCGCGTGGCGGTCGCGATCCTCGCCCTGGCGCTGGGCGGGTTCGGCATCGGCGTCACGGAGTTCGCGGCGATGGGGCTGTTGAGGTCGATCGCCGACGACTTCGGGCTCACCGA
>NZ_JAALDX010000107.1 GCF_014145095.1 Dietzia sp. SLG310A2-38A2
CCTGCACGACGGCGGCCGAGGTGGTGCTCGCATGACGACCCCACCAGGGTTGGCGGCCGAGGATGCCGCCGTCTTCGGTTACGGTCTCGTCCTGGCCGGTGCCGACAGCGGTATCCGCGCCGCGGTCCGGCGGGAACTCGCCGCCCACCGCGCGCGCCGGGATGCCGCGGAGGCACTGTGGCCCGGATCCCCTCCCGCTCCGGTCGGGTATCTGACGACCCCCGACACCCCGACCTCGCCCGTGCTCCTCGCCATCCGGCTCGAGTCGGATTGCTGCGTGGCGTGGCGGACTGAGATCGGGGCCGCGAGGTCGACGGAGATCCGGAGGTTCTGTCTCGACGCCCTCACGGCTGCCTCCGTTCAGCTCGACCGCTGGAGGACCCTGGTCCCGGGCGCGCCGTTCGAGGCGTTGCCCGGGTTCCCTCCCCCGTCCTGACGGCCTAGCGCCCGGCCCCGATGAGTCGGATGATCTCGTCGGCGGCCCCGTCCACCGACACCTGGGTGACCTCCCCTGTGGCACGCTCACGGAGCTCCACGGTCCCCTCCGACCAACCACGACCCACGACGACGACCCACGGGACGCCGATCAACTCCGCGTCCTTGAACTTCACACCGGGTGAGGCCTTCCGGTCGTCGAAGAGCACCTCGAGGCGGGCCCGGTCGAGAGCCTCGACGAGCGTCGCTGCGCCGCCGGTCGCCGCCTCGTCCTTGTTGGCTATCACCACGTGGACGTCGGCCGGAGCCGCGGCTGCCGGCCACACCAGGCCCTTCTCGTCGGCGTACTGCTCGGCCAACACCGCCACGAGCCGGGACACCCCGATGCCGTACGAGCCCATCGTCACCCGGGCGGGCTTCCCGTTCTCACCGAGGACGTCGAATCCGAAGGCGTCGGTGTACTTACGGCCGAGTTGGAAGATGTGGCCGATCTCGATCCCCCGAGCGAGGGTGAGTGTGCCGTGGCCGTCGGGGGCCTCGTCACCCTCCCTGACCTCGGCCGCCTCGATCGTGCCGTCGGGGGTGAAGTCGCGGCCGCAGACGAGGTCCACGACGTGCCTGCCCGGCTCGTCCGCCCCGGTGATCCATGCCGTCCCCTCGACCACTCTGGGGTCCACCAGGTACCGGACCCCGCCCGCGAGCAGGGCCCCGGGACCGATGTACCCCTTCACGAGGAACGGGTTGGCGGTGAAGTCGTCCTCGCCCAGCACGGCCACCTCGGCGGGCTCGAGCGCCGCCTCGACGCGCTTCATGTCGACCTCACGGTCCCCGGGCAGTCCCACGCCCAGCAGTTCCCAGTCCTTGCCGGGCTCACGGACCTTGAACAACACGTTCTTGAGGGTGTCCGCTGCGGTCACCTCGCGACCGAGACCCGCGCCGTTGGCCCAGTCGACCAGCGTCGCGATCGTCGGAGTCCCGGGGGTGTCGTGGACGACAGGAGCGGGGAGTCCCTCGAACGGACGGGCGGGCGGCACCGGGGTCACCACAGCCTCGACGTTCGCCGCGTACTCCCCGTCCGTCGACCTGACGAAGGTGTCCTCCCCCGCCGCGGAGATCGCCAGGAACTCCTCGGAGGCCGATCCGCCCATCGCTCCCGAGGTCGCGGCGCAGATCACGTAGTCGATACCCAGGCGGTCGAAGATGCGCTGGTAGGTCTCCCGGTGCACCTGGTACGAGCGCTCGAGACCGGCGTCGTCGAGGTCGAATGAGTACGAGTCCTTCATGGTGAACTCGCGGCCCCGGAGGATCCCGGCGCGGGGCCGCTCCTCGTCCCGGTACTTGGACTGGATCTGGTACAGGGTCACGGGCAGGTCCTTGTACGAGGAGTACTCGCCCTGCACCGTGAGCGTGAACAATTCCTCGTGGGTGGGCCCGAGCAGCATGTCGTTGCCCTTACGGTCCTTGAGGCGGAACAGTGCCGATCCGTACTCGGTCCACCGGCCGGTCGTCTCGAAGGGCTCACGGGGCAGGAGCGCGGGCAGGCTGATCTCCTGTGCACCGGCGGAGTTCATCTCCTCGCGCACCACCTGCTCGATCCGGCGGAGGGTGCGCAGGCCGAGCGGCAGCCACGAGTACACGCCGGGCGCGACGCGCCGGACATAGCCGGCACGGACCAGCAGTTTGTGGCTCAGGACCTCGGCATCGGCCGGGTCGTCGCGGAGCGTACGCAGGAAGAGGTGGGACAGACGCGTGATCACGGTGGTCCAGCGTAGCCGCCCGGGAACCCGCCACCGGCGCGGGCGGTAGCCTCAGCCGGGTGCGCATCCTCCTCTCGCCCTCCGAGACCAAGTCCGTCGGCGGGTCGGGCGACCCCCTCGATCTGGCCGCGCTGTCGCTCCCCGCGCTCACCCACACCCGGGAATCGGTGGCCGGTGCCCTGGTCTCGATGTGTGTCGACGACCCGCGGGGTGCGCGGACCGCGCTCGGCCTGAGCGACACGCTCGCCGACGAGGTGACACACGACGCACACCTGTGGTCCTCCCCCACCGCCCCCGCACTCAGCCGGTACACCGGGGTGCTCTACGACGCGTTGGACCAGTCCTCCTTCACCCGGGCCACCCGGGCGCGCGCCGAATCGCGGCTGTGGATCGGGTCGGCGCTGTTCGGTCTGTTGGCCGCAGCCGACCCCATCCCGCACTACCGACTCTCCGCGGGGACGCGACTACCCGGACTGGGAACGCTCCGTTCGGTGTGGAAGCCCTCGCTGACCGACGCCACCGCCGACTGGGTCGACGACCTGGTGGTGGACCTCCGCTCGGGGGGTTACCAGCAGTTGGGGCCGGTTCCGGGCGCTGTCACCGTCGACGTCGTCACGGAGTACCCGGACGGCTCCCGCAAGGTGGTCTCCCACTTCTCGAAGCACCACAAGGGCCTGCTCGCCAGGTCACTGGCGACCTCCCGCGCGGAGATGACCGACGTGCCGGCGCTCCTGCGGGTGGCCCGCCGGGCGGGGCACACACTCGAGTACACCTCCGCCACCACCCTGACGATGGTGACCGAACCCTGAGAGTGGGGGCTCAGACCCGGGTCAGCACCTGCGGGAGCCCGGCGACTTCACCGACCACGACGATCGCCGGCGGTCGGACCTCGCGGTCGGCGAGCGTGGCGGCCATGGTCCCGACGGTGCACCGGTGGGTGACCTGACCGTCGAGGCTGCCGTCCACGATGATCGCGGCGGGTGTGTCCGCCGCCCGCCCGCCGGCCATGAGGGACTCGGCGATCGCCGGGGAGTTCTTGACGCCCATCAGCACGACCAGTGTCCCGCGCATCCGTGCGAGGGCCTCCCAGTCGATGAGAGAGCCCGGGTGTCCCGGTGGGAGGTGGCCCGAGACGATGGTGACCTCATGGGTCATTCCGCGGTTGCTCACGGGGATCCCGGCGAGCGCGGGGACGCTGAGCGCGCTGGAGACCCCGGGGACGACGCTGCAGGGGATCCCGGCCTCGGCGCAGGCGTGGGCTTCCTCGTATCCCCGCCCGTAGAGGAACGGGTCACCGCCCTTGAGCCGGACGACGAACTTGCCCTCCCTCGCCCGGTCCACGAGGACCTGGTTGATGGCGTCCTGGGCCATGGATCGGCCGTAGGGGATCTTGGCCGCGTCGACGATCTCCACGTCCGGGCGCAGTTCCCCCAGCGGCCGCTGGGGGGCGAG
>NZ_JAALDX010000108.1 GCF_014145095.1 Dietzia sp. SLG310A2-38A2
GACGACGGTTTCGACCCGGAGATCTACCCGGTGACCGCGGCGGCCGTGCGGGACATCGTCGACGAGCTGGCCGACGACACCCTCCTCGACGCCCCCGCGACCGGCGCGGTCGACGCGCTCCTCTCGGCAGGTTCGCGGTTGTCCGCCCGGGATCTGGCGGCCGTCCTCCACTCCCCCGACGGGTGGCCCGAGGTCGACCTCGAGGCGGGCGTCCGAGCGGCACGGTCGTTCGGTTCCCCGGTCCCGGCCTGACCTCGCCGCGGTACCGTCCCAGCCGATCTCTGCCACCATGGTCTGGTGAGAAGACTCGGTTACGTCGCGGCCAAGCGCCTCGCACTCGAGACACTCGGGTGGACGCTCGTCGTGCTGGGCATCGCCGCCCTGTTCCTCCCCGGCCCCGGGCTGCTCACTCTCTTCGCGGGCATGGTCGTGCTCTCCCAGCAGTACGAGTGGTTCGAGAAGCGGGTCGACCCCGTCAAGCGCATGGCCCTCGAGGGCGCGTCCCGAGGGGTGCAGACCTGGCCGAGGATCACCGCGTCGGCGCTCGGCGTGGCGTGGCTGGTCGGACTCGGGATCTATTGGGGCGAGCACCCGCCGGCGCCGCGGTGGTGGCCCTTCGACCCCGACTGGTGGTTCATCGGCGGATGGGGCACCGGCGGGAGCCTGATCGCCTCCGGGCTGATCGGCCTGGTGCTCATCGTCTACTCGATCCGTCGCTTCCGGGGGAACCCGTACGACCACGAGGTGGAGACCGAGCGCGAGAGGGAACGCCACGCCGCCCGCCACCGCGAGAGAGAGGAACGGCGCCGGGCGAGGCACGACGTCACGTCGGGCCGGATGCCGTACCCGGCCGCGTCCCCTGCCGGGCCGGGCGTCGCGTCGGACTGATCGGGCGTCACGTCAGACTGAACGTCTCCTCGCCGCCCACCGCGACCATCCGTTCCTCCCGACCCACCCGGACCTTGACGGGCGTCGCGTCGATCACCCCGTCGCGGTGCTGGACCGTGACCCGGTCCCTCATCACCGTCACCGTCAGCGGAGAACGCAGGTAGGTCATGTTGAACGACACACCGTCGATGCCGCTGGGCAGGTTGGGGTCGAGGCGCAGCATCCCGCCGCTGACCCGCATGCCCGCGTAGAACCTCTGGACCAGATCGACCGTCCCGGACATCACCCCCATGTGGATCCCCTCGCGCGTGGTGCCGCCCTGGATGTCGTTGACGTCGCTGGCCAACGCCACCTTGAACCGCTCCCAGGAGGCGTCCGGATCGAAGCGGGCCAGCACGCCGGCGTGGGTGATGTAGGACAGGGTCGAGCCGTGCGAGGTCCGACGGTCGTAATACTCGATGGTGCGCTTGGCGGCGTCGGCCGGGAAGTCGTAGCCGAGCCGTCTGACGATGCGCCTGAGTTCGGAGTCGCTGAAGAGGAAGAACAGCATCACCGCGTCGGCCTGCTTCGCGAGCTTGTACCGGTCGGGGGTGTCCCCCTCGGCCTTGAGGATCCGGTCCAACCGCTGGATGTCGCCATACTGGGCGCGGTAGGAGTCCCAGTCCAACTCCTCGAGGTCCTCGTACCCCTCGAACTGGCTGATCACCCCGTCATGGAACGGGACGAACATCTTCCGGCTCATGTCCTTCCACCGCGTGACCTCCTCGTCGCGCAGTTCGAGCCGGGCGCGCACCTCGTCCGCCCGGGGCTCGGGCAGGAGGTCGAGCAGGCCCGCGGCGATGTCGCAGATCCAGGCCACGAAGACGTTGGTGTAGGCGTTGTTCCGCAGACCCGCCTCCGACGCCCCGGGGTACTTCTCGTGGTACTCGTCCGGGCCCATCACGCCGTGGATCTCGTAGCGGTCCCGCTCCGGCGAGTAATGGGCGATCGACGACCAGAAGCGGGCGATGCCGAGCATCATCTCCGCCCCCCGGTACTCGAGGAACATCGTGTCCTCGGTGAGGGTGACGTACTGCCAGACGTTGTAGAAGATGGCCGCACTCACGTGTCGCTGGTTGTGGGAGAGATCCTCGTCCCAGCGCCCGGACATCGGGTTGAGGTGGACCTCCTGGGTCTCCTCGGTCCCCAGCGACCCGCTCTGCCACGGGAACATGAAGCCCTCGTACCCGGCGGCGTCGGCCGCTGCCCGGGCTTCCGACAGGCGGCGGTAGCGGTACATCAACAGCCCGCGGGTGACATCGGGGGTCCGGAAGGTGAGGAAGGGGAAGACGAACAGCTCGTCCCAGAAGATGTGGCCGCGATAGGCCTCCCCGTTGATTCCGCGGGCGGGCACCCCCGCGTCCAGGTCCGCGGTGTGGTGGGAGCAGGTCTGCAGGATGTGGCTGATGTGAACCCGGAGCAGGTGCTGGGCCTCGTCGTCGCCGAACACCCGCATGTCGCACGCCTGCCACAACCTGCCCCATGCCTCACAGTGGTGCGCGTAGGCGGCGTCGAAGGGCCGGGCGCGGACCACCGACCGGTGCGCGCGCGTCATGGTGTTCCCGGTGGCGGGGTCGCGCGAGGTGAACAGCGACACCGATTTCTCGATCGTCACCGGGACCCCGCGCTCGAGGTCCAGACACAGCGTCTGTTGGATGTAGTCCGAGGTCCGGAAGTCCGCCCGCGGTACGTCGACCTTCTCCCCCGCAGTGTGGACCAGGGTCCGGGCGGCCAGGCTGACGACCACCTCGGATTGCCGCGTGTGGGCCTTGATGGCGATGACCCCGGGCTCCGGGAAGAGCGTGCTCCCCGGGCGCAGATGGTCGCTCTCGAGCTGGCGGTAGCGGGGCACGCCGTCGTTGGTGACCCGACCGTCGAGCGCGGTGACCACCTCTGCCGGACCCGACCAGTTGAGCGGGGTGATCGTCCACTCGAGGTAGGCGTGGTGCATCGAGGCCATCGAGACGAACCGCCGACTGACCAACTCGGTCTCGCGGCCCTCCCTGTCCCGGAACCGCAACCGCCTGGTCAGCGTGGCCGACCGGAGGTCGAGTTCGTGGCTGTAGTCGAGGATCTCCACATCGGCGAGCCGGAGCACCTCCGCACCGCCGATCCGGAGCTTGAGCGGCAGCCAGTTGGGCAGGTTGACCAGGTCCTCGTTGTGCACCGGGACGCCGCCGAGCATGGTGGTCGCGCGGTTGTACAGGCCGTGTACGTAGGTCCCGGGGTAATGGACCCCGTCGGCGTCCTCCCACTCGGCCGCGCCGCGCGTGCAGAGGTAGCCGTTGCCCGTCGAGGTGAGCGTCTCTCGCAGCCCCTCCTCGCCGGGATCGAACCCGGCGTAGGACAGCGTGAAGGCGTCTGACCACCCCGGCGTGGTGGCGTCGGGGGGCCCGGTCTGCAGTGTGGTCACACGGTCGACCCTATCCACCGACCTGCGGTTCCGACGTGATCCCACGTGCTTGTTTCCGGGATCGTCATCTGGCCGAGACTCGTCGGCCATTCACGTATTGTATGATCTACGTCACAGTCGCGACGGCCCGGGCCGCGCCGCGGGGCCCGCCGTCGACCGTCGCGCCGGAACAGGGGTTCACCATGACCGTTCAGTTCATCGAGATCACGGAGGACGTGGCCGACAGGCTCCACGTCCTGACCACACCGACGGCCTGCCAGGTCGGCGATGCGCGCATGATCATCGTCGATCTGCTCGGCTCCGGTCCGTCGTGGCCACTGTCCGTCCTCGTGGACCAGGTGTGCACCGCGTACGAGGCCCCCGACGGGGAACGTCTCATGGTCGACCTCCGGGAGGGCATGGCCGAGGACGATCTTCGCGACGAGCCTGCACTCCGGCACGTGACGTGGGTGCGCGCCACACGCCTCGCGCTGAAGGAACTCACCGACTCCGGTGAAGTGGTCTGGAGTCTGCCCTCGGACGATCCTGACGAGGTCGACCACCCCGAGGTCGAGGTCCTGATGTCCGGCGCGGAACCGCGCGCTTTCCGCGTCTACGTGGGGGATCCGCTCCCGGACGGCTCGGTGTCCCTGCGGTAGTAGGGCCCCCCGCGGCCGTCCGGACCGCTCAGACCCGCACCGCCAGCGTTCGTGCCGCTACCATCCGTGCCGCCACCATCCGTGCCGCCCCGGTAGCGGACGGCCACGGCCAACATCACCGCGCCCACCGCGATGAAGGACAGGACCCGGAACAGGCCGGGCAGCGTGGCCAGGTCGAGGAACAGCAGCTTGGCGAGCGCGAGCGACCCCAGGACGAAGCCCATTCTGCGGGCATCCGAGAGCCTGGGACTCGGCGTGAGGATCAACCAGGCCGCGCAGCTGATCCACAGCACGGTGACCACCAGATGGGCCACGAGGAAGCCGTTGCGCGCCGCGTCGGCCAGGTCACCGATCACCACGCCGGCCGCCACCACCATCACCGAGAAGGCCAACAGCGCCGCAACAGCACCCGCCATCACCACCCTGGAGGCCTGACGGGGCACTCGCCGGGAGGCCCACCACGTCGCGGCGACGGCGAGGACCGCGACCGCGAACGCCGCCACCACGTCCCAGTAGGTGAGCTCGCGGACCGCCAGACGCTCGTCGAGCGCGAGGAACGGCTCGTTGACGACCAGGTACACGGTCAACGCGATCGCCGCGCCGACGCCCGCCACCCAGTCCGCCCAGCGGCGACCCCACAGGCCCGCCGCCACGAGGTAGCCGGTGGCGCTGAGGGTGAGTGCGAGGCTCGTCATCTCCCGTCCGCCCAGTTCCACCCAGGCTCCGAACAGCAGGGCACTGCCCACGACCCCCGCGACGGCGGACAGCAGGACCGGTCCAGGCTCCTGGGCTCGACGTCCGGCCACTACGGCGACCGTGAGGTAGGCGGCGGCCAGGACCACCCCGACCGGCCAACCCGGCCGCAGGAGGACGAGTCCGGACAGGAGCAGCAGGGGGACGGCGGTGGGGACGACGACGAGGGCCGCGTTCTCCGGAGCCGGGCGGCGGCGCACGGAGTCGGTCCAGGCGACCCCGACGCCCACGGCGGCGAAGACCAGGGCCGCCACGATGAGCGCGATCTGTTCGCCCCGGTCGTGGAGGTGCGTCTGCGTGAGGTAGCCCGCGAGGACCGGTGCCGGGAAGACCGACCACACCACTCTGACAGCGATCCCGAGCTCGGCGCCGAGTACGGCGGTCGCGATGGCCAGGATCACCAGGAAGACAGGTAGCTCGACGCCCGTGGAGATGAACGGGGCCAGCACCATCGTGCCCGCCGAGACCAGGCACGCGAGCAGTCCCGAGGACCACCGTTGCGCCAGCGCCATCCCCGCGAGCGCCAACCCGCCGACGAACATGTACGCCGCCGGGACGGGGATCCACTGGTAGAGGGTGGTGCAGGCGATCACATCGAGCATGGCCGCCGCCAGGCCGGTGCCGACCAGTGCCAACGCGCCGGGGTTGATCGGGCGCTCGGGCGTGGCTTCGTGCCGGGACTGCAACCACAGCCCGAGCCCGACCAGCACCAGCGCCAGTACCGCCGCCGCGATCGCCCGCGCGATCGGCGGGAAGAGTCCGGCCTGGATGGCCACGACCAGGAGGAACGCGATCCCGGCCAGCATCACGGAGCCGCCGATCGCGGCGATCACCGTGGACGCGGTGATCCGTGCCGCCCGGCGGGGGCGGGG
>NZ_JAALDX010000109.1 GCF_014145095.1 Dietzia sp. SLG310A2-38A2
CGCTCGCACCCCGTGGGCCCACAGGTGGTCGCGGAGACCCTCGACCCCGCCGAAGCCGCCGATCCGGACCTGCCCCACCGGAAGCCGGGGCCGCGCCACCCGCCCCGCCAGGGACGAGCAGAACTCGTGACCCGCGTCCTGCAGCAGAACCGCCAGCTCGCGGGCCTCGGCGGTCCCGCCCAGGACGAGGATCATCGCTCCGCCCCAGGCGGCAGGGACGGCATCTCCGGCGCGCCCTCGCGGGACAGGTCCAGCAGGGCGTCCAGATCGAGGTGCTCCTCCGCCAGATCCCCCAGCAGGTCCAGTCGCCGTTCGCGTGCGGCCGCGAAGTCCACCCCGGAGGGTTCGCGCGTGCGACCCACGCGGGCCGCCACCTCGGCGAGGTAGGCCTGACGGAACCCGTCGGACTCCAGGCTCCCGTGCCACATGGTGCCCGCCACTCCGTCTCGGCGGGCCCCGCCGAGGAACTCCTGGTCGGCCCCCAGCGCGATCCGTCCGTGGTGGATCTCGTACCCGGTCGCCGGCTGACCGAGCGCCTCCCCGGTGGGCAGCCGCAGTACCTTCTCCGGGCCGAACTCCGTCTCCACGTCCAACAGCCCGAGCCCGTCGACCTCCGCACCCTCGGGCCCCTCCACCCCCTCCGGGTCCCGGACGAGGCGCCCGAGCATCTGGAAGCCACCGCAGATCCCGAACACCGACCCCCCGGCGTGGGCGTGGTCGATCACCGCGCGGTCCAGACCGCGGGAGCGGAGCCAGGCCAGGTCGTCGATCGTCGCGCGCGTGCCGGGCAGGACCACCAGGTCCGCGCCCCGGACTGTCCGGGGGTCGGTGACGAACTCCACGTCGACGTCCGGCTCCAGCCCCAGGGCGTCGACATCGGTGAAGTTGCTGATCCGGGGCAACCGGATCACGGCGACCCGCAACGCCCGTCCGGCGTCGGCGCGGCGACCGCCGATATCCAGCGCGTCCTCGGAGTCCAGCCACACGTCGGGGCTCCAGGGCAGAACGCCGTGGACCCGCCGGCCGGTGAGCTCCTCGAGGTGGTCCAGCCCCGGTCCGAGGAGCGACGGGTCGCCGCGGAACTTGTTGACGACGAAGCCCGCGACGAGCCGCTGGTCGGCAGCGTCCAGGAGCGCCACCGTGCCGTACATCGCGGCAAAGACCCCGCCGCGGTCGATGTCACCCACCACGATCACCGGCATGTCGGCGTGACGAGCCAGCCCCATGTTGACGTAGTCACCGGCACGGAGGTTGATCTCGGCGGGACTCCCCGCGCCCTCGCACAGCACCAGGTCGACACGGTCGGCCAGGTCGTCGTACGCAGCGTGGGCGGCGGTCGCGAGGTGCGCGCGACCGTCGACGAAGTCCCGGGACGAGACCGTCCCGGCGGGGCGGCCCATCACCACCACGTGGCTACGCCGGTCGCCGCCCGGCTTGAGCAGCACCGGGTTCATCGCCACCTCGGGCTCGGCGCGTGCCGCGAGGGCCTGGATCCACTGCGCGCGACCGATCTCCCCGAACCCCGCCGGCCCCGGGACGACCATCGAGTTGTTGGACATGTTCTGCGCCTTGAACGGCGCGACCCTGATGCCCCGCCGGGCGAACGCCCGGCACAGCGCCGTCACCACCACGCTCTTGCCGGCATCTGACGTGGTGCCGGCGACGAGGAGGGAGGCTGCCATGGGGATCGATCCTAGCCGCGCCCTCCCCACCCCCGCCGAGGTCCTCCGCCGAGGGGGCGACGGTCCGCGACGTCCCGGATGACCCCACGTTCCTGCTGGTGACGAGCCCGCCAAATGCCCAGCTCAGTACGTATTTGAAGTCACCACCGACAAATGCGCTCGAGAGGTTCGCAATATGGCACGCTCGGCGTCGTGCAGTTGTCCAGGTTCTCCGATCTCGCGCTCCGCGCCCTCATGCGTCTCGCCGTGGCCGACGGGCGCGGGGACCGGATGACCGCCGGGGGCATCGCGGAGTCGGTGAACGCCTCGACCAGCCACGTGGCCAAGATCGTGTCCCGGCTCGTGGAGCTCGGCCTCGTCGAGTCCCGGCGCGGTCGGGGTGGCGGGCTCGCGATCACCGAGGCCGGCCGTCAGGCGTCCGTCGGGCAGCTGCTGCGTGAGCTCGAGGGACCCGGCGAGGTCGTGCAGTGCGAGGGCCCCGCGCCCTGCCCCCTGGCCGGCAACTGCAGTCTCCGCCGAGCCCTGGCAGAGGCCCGCGAGGCGTTCTTCGCCGCCCTCGATCCACTCACGGTCGCGGGCATCGTCCACACCCCGACCCGGCAGGTCCTGCTCAGCCTGGGACCCGCCCCCTGATCGGTCCCGACCGCCGATCCACGCCCCATCCCAGCCCGGCCCCTCAGGTGCCCGGGCGACCCCGTCACGCCCACCACCCCAGAAGGAGATCCGCATGACCACGTCGCTCACCTCGCTCGAGACGATCCTCGCCCACCCGCGGGAGCTCTCGGCGCACAACGTCCAGATCATCCGCGACACGCTCCCGGTCATCGGGGCACACATCGACGAGATCACCCCGGTGTTCTACCGCACGATGTTCGGCAACCACCCCGAACTGCTCCGTGACACCTTCAACCGCGGCAACCAGAAGCTGGGCGCCCAGCAGCGCGCGCTCGCCGCCTCCATCGCCACCTTCGCGACGCTGCTGGTGGACGGGAAGAGCCCGGTCGACATGCTCGCCCGGATCGGCCACAAGCACGCGAGCCTCGGTATCACCGCCGACCAGTACCAAGTGGTCCACGACAATCTTTTCGCCGCAATCGTGGAGGTGCTGGGCGAGGCGATCACCCCGGAGATCGCGGCCGCGTGGGACGAGGTGTACTGGATCATGGCCGGGGTCCTGGTGGACTTCGAGAACGCCCTCTACGCCGAGGCCCGGGTCGAACCGGGCGACGTGTTCCGGACAGCCACCGTCCTGGGCCGGGAGGACGTCACCGACTCCGTCACCGTGCTAATCCTCGGCGGGACCGACGGGGACGACCTCCCCGACTTCCGACCCGGCCAGTACACCTCCGTCGGTGTGGTGCTGCCCGACGGCGCGCGCCAGCTGCGTCAGTACTCCCTGTCGACGGCGCCGGGTGACGGCACGTGGCGGATCGGCGTCCGCCGGGTCGACGCGGACTCCAGTGGCGAGAGCTCGTGCCCCGCCGGTGAGGTCTCCGGGTGGCTGCACGCCAACGCCCGGGTCGGCACCACCCTCCAGGTCACCCTGCCGTTCGGTGACCTCGTCCTGGACGCAGCGGGGACCGGGGCGGGTCGGGACGCGGCGCCGGTCGTCCTGTGCTCGGCCGGGATCGGCATCACCCCGATGCTCGGCATGATCGCGCACCTGTCCGCGACGGACGATCCCCGGCGGGTCCTGATCCTGCACGCCGACCGCTCGCCCGACCAGCACGTTCTGGCCGAGGAGGTGGCCGGTGAGTCCTCGCTGCTCGCCGACGCCGAGGTGCACACCTGGTACGAGCAGGGCGCGGACACCGTCGCCGGACCCGGCGCGGTCCACCACGGGGTGATGGACCTGTCCTCCGTCGAGCTCCCGGCGGGCGCGCACGTCTTCCTCTGCGGGTCCACCGGCTTCCTCCAGGCAGTGCGCCCGGAATTCATCCGGGCAGGGGTGCCCGAGCAGCGGATCCACGCGGAGCTCTTCGCCCCCAACGACTGGCTAATCTAGTCCGCGCTCCGGGCGACACCCGGCTCACTCCGGCAGCGCGTCCAATCCGGCACCCTCGAGAGCCCGGCGTCCACGATCGGAGGTCACCAGATCGCGGAACTGGTCGGCCGCGACCCGCTCCGCCTCGCCACCGGGGCCGCTCTCCCCGCCGGGTACGCGGGCCAGGACGTACCGGGTCGTGCCCGCTGACTGCATCAGGTCCCGTTCGCGACCCTCGGGACTGACGGGCGCCACCCACCCGTTCGAGCTCGCCACGTCGGTGCGGTAGACGAGCCCCACGTCCATCTCGTTGTCCGCGAGCCGGGCACTGAGAGCCCGGGACCCGGATTCCCACGTGACGTTCGTGGGCCTCACCTGCGAGGCGGCGAGTAGCTTCTCGGTCGCCCTGCCACACGGGGTGTCCGGAGCACACAGGCCCACCCGCAGGTCCGGGCGGGCCAGGTCACCCATCCCGCGCACGCCGTGGGGGTTCCCGGAGGGGACCGCCACCACCACGTGGTTCCGGGCGAAGACCTGCGGTTCCACGGCCGCTCCCTGCGTCACGGCCAGCTCCATCACCTCCTCGCTCGCGGAAGCGAAGATGTTGAGATCCGTTCGGCCGGGCAACCCCTCGGCGATCTCGTCCGACCGTCCCAACTCGAGATGGACCCGGACCCCGGGAGTCTCCTCCTCGAAGATCGCGATGATGTCGACGAACGCCTCGGACAGCGACGGCGCGGCCGCGACCCCGAGCGAGATGGCCGCGGTGGCCTCCGGCTCTTCAGTCGCACACGCGAACCCCGAGCACACCAGGGCGACGCCCACCATCGCGATCCCCGGACGCCGTCCCACCGGTCACCCTCCGGCGAAGGGGGGCAGGACGTCGATCACGGGGACCCCGTCGATCGACGCGTCGGGATCGCGCGTGGTCTCCTCGCCGATGAGGAACGACGAGACCGTGACGATGCTGGCCAGCGGCTCACCGTGCCTCTCGCAGAGCTCACGGGCCAGTTCACCGATCGTGGTCGCGTCCGTGTGGAGGCGCTCACGGGCGGTGCCGGCCGCGTCCTCGGCCGCCGCGTAGTACCCCACGGTGATCATTCTGGATGTCCTGCTCACGGTGTCGACTCTAACCCCTGCACCCGACGCGGCACCGTCCAACTGGATGACATGTCATCCACCTATGGCACCCATCGACCTGCGCGGCCGGTGGAACGCCGTCCCACCGATGCCGTGGCCGGCCTGCTTACCCCACATCGCCCCGCGCCAGACCTGGGCGATCTCCGCGTCCTGCGCCCCGGAGCGCAGCACACCCAACACGTCGGTCTCGTCGTCGCTGAACAAGCAGGATCTCACGGTTCCCTCGGCGGTCAACCGCGTCCGGTCACAGGCCGCGCAGAAGTTCCGGGTGACGGTGGCGATCACCCCGACGTGGGCCGGGGACCCCGCCACAGAGCGTCCGGCCACCTCCCACAGTTCGGCCGGCGCTGACGGGTCCTCGCGACCGGCGGGGACCAGGTCGAAGCGCGCGCCCAACACCTCGAGCAGCTCCTGCGCCGTGACCATCTCGACCCTGGACCAGGTGTTGTCGGCGTCGAGCGGCATCTCCTCGATGAACCGCAGCTGCACACCCTCCTCCAGAGCCCATTCCAGCAGGTCGGGAGCCCCTGGCAGGGTCGCCCGCATGGGCACCGCGTTGACCTTGACCGGGTCGAGTCCCGCCTCGACCGCGGCGCGCACCCCGCGCAGGACCGACGGCAGGCGGTCGCGGCGGGTGAGTTCGGCGAACTCGAGGCGATTGACCGTGTCCAGGGAGATGTTGATCCGGTCGAGCCCGGCCTCGACCAGCGCGCGCACCCGGTGCTCGAGGCCCACCCCGTTGCTGGTCAGGGCGATCGGCAGGTCCGGGCATGCCGCCCGGGTCCCGGCGATGATCCGCTCGAGGTCCTGCCGCATCAGCGGTTCGCCGCCGGTGAAGCGCACCTCGCGGACCCCGAGGTCGTGATGCGCCAGCGTGACCAACCGGATCACCTCGTCCGTGGTCATCCGAGCGGCGTCCGGAATGGCCGGCAGGCCCTCCTCCGGCATGCAGTACGTGCAGCGCAGGGAGCACTTCTCCGTGAGCGACACGCGCAGGTCGCGGCCGGTGCGACCGAAGGTGTCGATGAGCAACGGGGTGGCCGGCCGCGCGCCGTCGGGGCGCGGCCGAGGGCTCGGGGTGTCGGTCGTGGTCACGCGCACCTCCGAT
The DNA here is from genome assembly GCF_014145095.1 of Dietzia sp. SLG310A2-38A2. Taxonomy (GTDB): domain Bacteria; phylum Actinomycetota; class Actinomycetes; order Mycobacteriales; family Mycobacteriaceae; genus Dietzia. Next base: position 5,915 of record NZ_JAALDX010000109.1, read on the forward strand.
CTGCCGGGCTTCCGGGTCGAGTGTAGGCGCGTGGCCGTCACCCTGCCGCCTACCGCTCCGGCACCTCCACCTCCGGGTTGGGCCCGAGCAGGGTGAGTTCGTGGATCTCGTCGCGCTCGGCCTGTGCCCTCAACTGCGGCGCGATCACCCGGGCGAGGTGGTAGCCCAGCACCACCACGAGCGTGCCCAGCGCGATCCCGCCGAGCTGGAAGTCGTCCGTCACGGTCAGGGTCGTGTCGCCCACGGCGATCACCACTCCCGCCGCCACCGGGACCAGGTTGAGCGGGTTGCCGAAGTCGACCCGGTTCTCCTTCCAGATCTTGGCGCCGAGCAGCCCGATCATCCCGTAGAGCACCACGGTGATCCCGCCCAGCACGCCGCCGGGCGTCGCCGAGATGACGGCGCCCAGCTTGGGCGAACAGCCCAGGAGGATCGCGGTCAGCGCGGCCACCACGTACGCGGCGGTGGAGTAGACCTTGGTCGCGGCCATCACTCCGATGTTCTCGGCGTACGTCGTCGTCGCCGACCCGCCGAACGAGGTGGCCAGGACGGTGCCCGCGCCGTCCGCGGCCAGGGCGCGGCCCATCAGGCCGTCGGTCTCGGTCCGCGTGATCTCGCCGATCGCCTTGACGTGCCCCGCGTTCTCGGCGATCAACGCGATGATCCCGGGCACGATCAGCAGCACGAACGCCAGCGAGAAGTCTGGTGCGTGGATGCCCACCACGCCCGCGGCCTCGTCGGTCATGGGCGGCAACCCGAGCCACGGCGCGTCCCCGACGCCCGACCAGTCCACCCGCAGGTGCTCGGTCACCTCCCCGGCGGTGGCGCTGAACGACGTGATGGGACCGGTCACCAGGTCCAGGACCCACGACAGCACGTAGCCGAAGATCAGCGCGAGGAAGATCGCGATCCGGCCGGCGAACCCTCGGAGGCCCACCGTCATGAGGACCAGCGCGATCATCACCGTCAGCGCCACCCACTGGTCCTGCGGCCAGTAGGTCTCGGCCACCACGGGGGCCAGGTTGAAGCCCAGCAGCATCACCACGGCGCCGGTGACGACCGGGGGCAGCACGGCGGTGACCACGCGCCCGCCCACCACGTGCACGATGATGCCGACGACGGCGAGGGTCGCACCGGCCACCAGCATCGCGCCGGTGACCTCGGCGCTCGTGCCGCCCTGCGCGCGGATCGCCGCGACCGCCCCGACGAACGCCACCGAGGTGCCCAGATAGCTGGGGACCTGCCCCTTGACGATCGCCAGGAACAGCAGCGTGCACACGCCGGAGAAGAGGATCGCGAGCTGCGGGTTGAGCCCCATGATGATGGGGAAGACGAACGTCGCGCCGAACATCGAGACCACGTGCTGGGCGCCGATGCCGATCGTCCGGGGCCAGCTCAGGCGCTCCATGGGGGCCACG
>NZ_JAALDX010000110.1 GCF_014145095.1 Dietzia sp. SLG310A2-38A2
GCGTCCCTCCGCGTGGTGGCGGTGACGTAGGACGCGATGATCGCCCCCTGCGAGTGCCCCACGAGGTCGACCTCCGGGGCCCCGGTGAGTGCGCGGACGCGGTCGATCTCGGCGGCGAGCTGGGGAGCCGAGGCACCGGTGAGCGAGTCGAACCCGCCGGTGGAGCCGAGCCCGGGCGGGGCCCCGACGGTCGGCGCCCACACGCAGTAGCCCTCGGCGGCCAGTGCCGCACCGAAGGTGGCCCACGAGTTTCCGCCGTTGAGCCCGGTGCCGTGGACGAGGATCACCGGTACGGGATGGCGCGCACTCGGCCGGCAGTCGTCACGGTTGATCCCGGGCGGGTCCGCGAGTCCGTTGGTGAGCTGGTGGGCCGCTCCGTCCCACCACCGCCACGGGACCTGCACTGTGGTGGGAGACGCCGTGGTGGGAAAAGCTGTGGTGGGAGCCGCCGTGGTGGGAGCCGCCGTGACCGGTCCGGGGGCGACGACGACGAGGAGCGCGGCCGCCACCAGTCCCGCGATACCGGAGACCGCCCGCCGTGCAGTCATGAGCCCGGAAGGACCGGGATCGGACCGAGGTACGGGGCGATCGCCTCGCAGCGCGGCGCACGAGGGTTGGCGGGATCGAGCGCGTTGAGCACGAAGTCGGCCGTACGCGGGTCGGAGGCGATGGCCAGGTGCTCGGCGTGGTTCTGCTCGCACTCGTCCTGGATCACCACGTTGGTCGTCATCGGACCGGGCACCAGGCCCGAGGTGTAGGGCGTCACCAACTGGTCGTAGCGGGTCACCGCGTTGAGGTACCGCACCCCGGGGGCGTAGGGCGATCCTCCGCTCCACAACAGCTGCAGTACCTCGGAGCCCGGGGACATCTGGGACAGGGCGGGAATCTGACCCAGCTGATCCGAGAGTCCCGGTACGTCGTCCAGCGACCTGCGCGCACCACCGCCGGAGCCCTCCCACAGCGGGGCGATCGAGGCGACGGTGTGCACCTTGCCCGGGCGTCCGACCTTCGCCACCAGGCCCGAGACGATGGTGCCCTGAGAGTGGCCCACCAGGTCGACCTGCTGGGCCCCGGTGGCCGCCAGCACCCGGTCGACGAACTCCCCGACCTGCGGCACCGAGACCCCGGCGATGTCGGACAACCCGCCCAGCTCGTTGACCGGCTACGGTGTGCCCGGCAGCGCACCGTAGGTCAGCACGAACACGCAGTAGCCCTCGTTGTGCAGCAGCGGGCCGAAGGTCGCCCAGTTGGTCACGGCGCCACCGGAGGTGCCGTGGACCAGGACCACCGGACGGGGCTTGGCGGGCGAGGGACGACAGTTCCAGTCGTTCGCGCCCGGCAGCGTGGCCCCCGGCTGTGTGATCGCCATGGCGGCGCCGGTCAGGAAGCTGTAGGGCACGGGGAGCGGGGCCCGGGCGGTCGGGTCCGTGGCGTGGGCGGC
>NZ_JAALDX010000111.1 GCF_014145095.1 Dietzia sp. SLG310A2-38A2
CGGGTCCTGTGGGCAAGGAGGTCACGGGAGCCACCGTAGCGAGACCCGATCGAGGGGACGCGGATGTGGGCGGGCGGTGGCGCGGGCATCATGGGGACATGGACACGGGACCCGATGATCTGAGCGGCGGTGGCCTCTTCGGCGACCGCCTCTACGACGCGATGGACAAGCGGGATCCCGTCGCCGGTTCGCTGCTCATCGCGGCGCCCGACATGCCGGATCCCAACTTCCGGCGCGCCATCATCTACGTGATCGAGCACGATCATTCCGGTTCTCTGGGCGTGGTGATCACCCGCCGGAGCGAGACGCCGGTCGAGACGATCCTGCCCGGGTGGGCGGAGATGTGTGCGCCGCCGGCCGTCTTCCATGTCGGTGGTCCGGTCAAACCGGATACCGGGATCGCGCTGGTGGTGCTCGGGTCGGGAGTCGACGGTGAGATGCACTCCGGGCTGCAGCAGATCGAGGGTCGGGTCCACGTGGTGGATCTCGACAGCGAGCCCGACCTGCTCCGCGACAACGTGGAGGGAATGCGCGTCTTCGTCGGATACACCGGCTGGGCGCCCGGGCAGTTGCAGGGAGAACTCGACCGCGGCGACTGGTACGTGGCCCCCAGCCTGCCGAGCGATCTGCTCGCGCCGGCGCACGTGGACGTCTGGGGAACGGTGCTGCGTCGGCAGGAGATGCCTCTCCCCCTCTACGCGACTTTCGTGAACGACGGGGACGTCAACTGATCGGTCCCGGTCCCGGTCCCGGTCGCGTCGGAGCCTCCCGTGCACGCGAGAGCACGATCTCAATATATGAGACACAGTAGTCATAGTGTAGGACTGCGAGTACTCTCCCGCTGGTGAGAGCAAGAATGCATGGCGAGGCTCGGGTGGCCCCACGCCAGTGGGCGATCCTCGGCGTCGGCACGCTCGCCGCGTCCTCCGCCTCGGCGTTCGTGGCCGGGGTGGCCTTCCTGCTGCCCTACCTCCACACGCAGGCCGGTCTCTCGCTTCCCGCGGCGGGCGCGCTCGTGGCCATGCCCTCGGTGGGGACCGCACTCACTCTCGTGGCCTGGGGTTGGCTCGTCGACCGTGCCGGAGAGCGGCTCGTGCTCGTGAGCGGATCCGTTCTCACCACGGCCGCCCTGGCAGGCGCTCTCGTCACCCCGTCATTGACCCTCCTCGGCGTGTGCTTCCTGCTCGCGGGAGCGGCCTCGGCCTCGGCGGCCTCGGCGAGCGGTCGACTGGTGGTGGGATGGTTCCCCGCGGGACGACGCGGGATGGCCATGGGCGTCCGGCAGATGTCGCAACCCCTCGGTGCGGCGGTCGCGGCGATGTCCATGCCGGCGCTGGCGGCCTCGCAGGGTCTCCGGGCAGCGCTGGCGGTGCCTCTGGTCATGGCTGCGGTCTCCGCGGTCGCGGCGCTCGTCGTCGTCACCGATCCTCCCCGGCCGGACCGCCACGACCCCGCGGCCACCACACTCGCCACCTCGCCGTACCGGGCCTCCCGCTATCTGCACCGGATCCACGGCGTCTCGGTGCTGCTCGTACTCCCCCAGGCGCTCATGCAGTCGTTCATGCTCGCGTGGTTGGTCCTCGGGCACGGCTGGTCACCCGTCTCGGCTGGCGCGGTGGTGACGGTCGCGCAACTCCTGGGCGCGGTCGGACGCATCGTCGTCGGCGTGATCTCCGACCGCGTGGGCTCGAGGCTGACACCCCTTCGCGCCGTCGCGGTGTCGGTCTCCGTGGGCCTGGTCGCCCTGGCCGCCGCAGAGGTCTTCGGCGCCCCCGGAGTCGTCGCCGTGGCCCTTGCCGTGATCGCCACGGTCCTGTCCGTGGCGGACAACGGGCTCGCCTTCACGGCGGTCGCCGAACACGCCGGACCCCATTGGAGCGGGCGGGCACTCGGGGTCCAGAACACCGCGCAGTTCCTCGCGATCTCGGCGATCACCCCGGTGTTCGCGGCGGGAATCGACCGATGGGGTTACGGCCCGGTCTTCGCCGGAGCCGCGGTGGTGGCCGCGCTGGCGGTACCCGTCGTGCCGCGCGCCGACCGGACTCGGTGATCCCGACCGGTGTTCGCGGTGGTCACCCCGTGTCTGCGCCTGTCTCCCCCGCGAGGACCACGCGATAGCCGTCCGGATCCCGCAACCAGATCTCGCGATGGTCGGCGTCGGGATTGAACCGGACTGGCTGTTCGACCTCGACGGCCGAGTCCTCGATCCTCGTCAGGGCGGCGTCGAGGTCCGTGACCCCGAACCACATCACCACCCCGTTGCCCACCGGCGCCGACAGGTCGGCGAGTGGGCCGTGGTTCCGGTCACCGGCTCGGGAGTGGAGCTGGAGGAGCAGGCGATCGGTGGCGACGATCTGCTCGTACTCGTCGCCTCCGTGGCCGCTCTCGGCCCCCAGGACATGCTGGTACCACCGGCTCGAGGTCGGGACGTCGGCCACCACGAGCAGGGGCTGTGGCCGGACGTTCACGAGCGTCCGTCCGGTGCCGGTTGCCCCCGGTACTGCCCCACCGACCAGACGTTGCCCTCGGGGTCCCGGGCGGAGAAGGTGTGATCTCCGTAGTCGGTGTCGTGCATGTCCATGACGATCTCGGCCCCCGCCGCCCTGGCGCGCTGGTAGACGGCGTCGGAGTCGGCCGTCGCCACGTACGCGAGACCCGACCCGGGTGGTGTGGCGTGCGGGTCGTCATCCCCTCGCCCGCCGTCCCCGAGCATGACGCCTCCGCCCTCCGGCCAGAGCAGTTCGGCGTGGACGATCCGCCCGTCGTCGGTGTGCGAGACGGTCTCGACGAAGCCCAGGGCCTCGACGAGCCAGTCGATCACGACCCGGGAGTCGGTGCAGCGGAAGCAGTGCCAGACGGTGGGCGCGGGTGCGGCGCCGGGTTCGTGTGTACTCATGCCGGTGAGTCTCCTCCGGGGTCGGGTGGCAAGGCTTGGATGTTTCGGAACTCCTCCGCGATCCAGTTCGTCGGTGATGTGCCCGCGTACCGCCGGTAGGCGGCGTCGAGGTGGGCGTGATCGGCGTACCCGTGGTCGTGGGCGAGGTCGGCCAATCGGAGCCCGTCCGGCCGTGGCCCCGAGGACCCGCGAACGGCCTCCCGCAGCGCCGAGTGAGCTGCCTCGAAGCGCAGCAGGTCGGCGAGCTCCTTGGTCCCGACTCCCAGTTCGGCCCTGCAGAGCGTCGACAGATGGCGGGCCGTCACCCCGACCTCCGAGGCCACCCGGGACACCCGCATCCGACCACCGGAGGACTCCAGCAGTCGCCACGCGCCCACCACCTCCCGGCGTGGCCCGGGTACGCGGTCGAACCTGTCCGCCGCCGAGGCCAGTCCCGCGGCCACGAGGTCGGCGCGGTCACGGGGAGGTGCCGACGCCACCCGCGAGTGAAGCGCCCGGACCCGAGAACCGAGGACGTCTTCGCCCTCGTGCGTGAGCTCGGAGAGAGCGGCCGCCGGCATCCCGAACAGACGCCGCGCGGCGAGGGGGTGAACCGCCACCTGGACGCCTTCCTCGCGGTCGGGCCGTTGCAGGTAGACGGGCTGGGTGTGGAACCCGCCGAGGCACACGTCGTGGCGTACCCCCTCCTGCCGTGCCCACTCCGCGAAGGAGTACGAACACAGCAGCGGAGAGTCCGTGGCGACGACGAGGGTCAGGGTGGAGGAGGGCAGGCCCCGGTGTGGTGGCCGCTGCGGCCGCGGGCCGGTCCCCTCCACGGCATACGAGATGAGCCGCCTCATCCCGGGCGGCGGAGTGGCCCCGCGCACGCTCACGCCACCAAGTGTGCCCCGTCCCGTCGGGGGTGGCCAGACCCTCGCGGTCGCTACACTGCTCCGCGTGCCGACCACCCCCTCTACCAGCGCAGAGATCCGTAAGGGTCTGGCTGACTGCTCGACGGTGGGACTCGGTCTGATCCCCCTGGGACTGGCGTTCGGGGTCCTGCTCACCCAGGCGGGATTCGCGTGGTGGTGGGCCCCGGTGTTCTCCGTGGTGATCTACGCCGGGTCCATGGAGTTCCTGGCAATCGGCCTGCTCACGGCGGTCACTCCCCTGTACTCGCTGGCCGCGGCGGCGTTCCTGGTCAACTTCCGCCACGTCTTCTACGGGTTGAGCTTCCCGTTGGACGCCATCCGCTCGCGTCTCGGCCGCCTCTACGCCGTCTATGCGCTCACCGACGAGGTCTACGCGATCACGGCCACCAAGCGGCGCAAGGAGATGACCGGGGCGCGGACGTTGACCATCTCCCTCACTTGTCAGACGTTGTGGGTGGTACCCGGCATCGTCGGCGGGCTGGTGGGGGCTGTTCTGCCCGCCGGACTGGACGGCCTGCAGTTCGCGTTGACCGCGCTGTTCGCCGTCCTCGCGGTGGACGCGTGGCGTGCCTCCGGAGACCTTCCGGCCCCCGTGATCGGCCTGGTGTGCGGTCTGGTGGCGGCGTGGCTGGCCCCGGAGCAGATGTTGATCGTGGGGTTGTGCGCGTTCGTGGCCGTGCTGATCGCGCGGTACGCGTGGGCGACCCGTGAGGGGCGGGAACCGGCATGAGTCCACCGATGACCGGTGCCCCGGTGCCTGGAGCCGGCTATCTGCTCGCCGGGCTGGGCGTGATGTTCGTCGTGACGATGGCTCTGCGCGCTGCCCCGTTCGTCGCGCTCACCCGGCTCCGCGACTCGCGGGTCGTGCGCTATCTGGGCCGCACGATGCCGGCCGGCGTGATGGTGGTGCTGGTGGTCTACACGCTGCGCGACACCACTGCCGAACTCGGCTCCTGGCTGCCCGCCGGAGCGGCGCTGGCTCTCACTCTGGCTGTGCACCTGGCGTTTCGGCGGGCGGCGGTGAGCATCATCCTGGGTACCGCTACCTACATGCTGCTGCGGGCCTGGCTCGGGTGAGACCGCCCCGCGACGGCCGGGTAGCCCCCTGAGCAGCCCCGGTCCGGTCGCTCCCGGCAGGTCAGCGGGCCACGGGACAGGTGCCCAGGTCGACCTTCCACTCGGTGAGGCCGTTGAGCCATCCGGACCGCAGTCGCGTGGGTTCGCCCAGCGCGGTGAGGTCGGGGAAATAGTCGGCGACGGCGTTGAAGATGATCTCGAGCTGCATCTTCGCCAGGTTGGCGCCGAGGCAGTAGTGCGGGCCCTGACCACCGAAGGTCACGTGCGGGTTCGGGTCGCGGAGGATGTCGAACGTGAAGGGGTCGTCGAAGACGTCCTCGTCGAAGTTCGCCGAGCCGTAGCAGATCAGCACGCGATCCCCCTTGGCGATGGACACGCCCCCGATCTCCGTGTCCTCCATGGCGGTCCGCTGGAACTGGGTGATCGGTGAGGCCCACCGCAGGATCTCGTCGTAGGCGGTCTCGGGGCGCTCGCGCTTGAACAACTCCCACTGGTCGGGGTTCTCCAGCATCGCCACCATGCCGTGGGTGGTCGCGTTGCGGGTGGTCTCGTTGCCGGCTACGGACAGCAGGGTGACGAACCAGCCGAACTCTTCGGGCGACAGGTGCTCTCCGTCGACGTCGGCCTGGACGAGCTTGGTCACGATGTCGTCCCGCGGGTTGGCGGCACGGTCCTCGGCCATGGTGTTCGCATACCCGATGAGTTCCATGGACGCGATGGCGGGAGCGTCGGGGTCGCCGCCGGCGTCGTAGCTGGTCATGATGTTGGACCACTCGAAGATCTTGTGGCGGTCCTCCTGCGGCACGCCGAGCAGATCCGCGATCGCCTGCAGCGGGAGCTCGGAGGCGATCGCGGTGACGAAGTCGTCGGCGTTCGACTCGGCGGCGGCGGTGACGATCTTGCGCGCGCGGTCGGCGAGCTCGTCGCGCATGCCGGCCACGCCGCGTGGGGTGAAGCCGCGGGAGATGATCCGGCGGTGCTTCTTGTGGATCTCGCCGTCCTCGTTGACCAGCATCGACCGCTGGGCCTCGATGATCGAGCGGTCGGTTCCCTCGGAGAACCGCGGGATCATCGTGTTCTCCCCCGCGGAGAACAGCTCACCCGTGAGGCGCGAGATCTCCTTGACGTCGGCGTGCCTGGTGACGAGCCAGTAGTGGTCGTCGTCGAAGCCGTCCGAACCGGGACGCTTGTCGACGCGGTGGATCGGTTCGGTCTGCCGCAGCTGGCGCCACTCCTCGTGCGGGAGTCGTTTCTCGAACAGATCCGGGTCGGTGAAGTCGAATCCTGCCGGGATGGTCACGTTCACGGTGTCTCCTGCGCCTCGTCCCCTGCCGGTCGGCAGGTGTGGGAAAGGTGAATAGTGGTAACTATATACACGTGGCACTGTCTGGGAGTGAGATTCTCGATCGCGCGTTGATGCTGGCCGAGGAGATGTCGGGATCGATCGAGCGCGCTGCGGCGAACTATGGACTCACGGTGCCGCGACTGGAACTGCTGTTCGTCCTGGGTCTGGAGGGCGAGTGCAAGCAGGTGGAGCTGGCGACCTTCCTGGACTGCTCACCGCGCCAGGTCACCGCACTCGTCGACGGACTGGTCGCCAGTGGCCACGTGGTCCGGACCATGCCGCCGGACGACCGGCGGGTCCGTCTGGTCAACCTCACCGACGAGTCGCGTCGGATCGTGGAGGAGGTCGTGTCGGCGCGCGTCGCGCTGGCGGAGTGGTTGTTCGAGGGGCTCGACGACGACGAGCTGCAGGCATTCGGCGCCGTCTCGGAGAAACTGGTCTCCCGGATGGGTGGGCGGGCGCTGAGTCGGCTGGCCACGCAGTGAGTTAGGCCGTGCAGTGAGCCGGACAGGGCAGTGAGTCAGGCCGTGCAGACCGCGCAGCCGGTGTCGTCCCGGGCGTACTCGACGAACCCGCGGGACAGGTAGTTCGGGATCGCGGCCGGGGAGTCGTCCCCGCACGTGTGCAGCCAGACCCGGCGGCACCCCGGGACCTGCCAGGCGATCCGGACGGTCTCGGAGAGGAACCACCCACCCAGGCCCAGGCCGGCGAAGCGGGGGAGCAGACCGAAGTAGACGATCTCGACATCGACCCCGTCAACCGGGTCTCCGTCGCCCGAGCCCGGCTCGTCCCCGCACGGGCTCATGCGCAGTTCGGCGAACCCGGCGACCTCGCCGCCCCGGGTCGCCCGGAAGGTGGTGACGCAGGGGTCCGCGCAGTAGGAGGCCCAGCGTCCGTCCGACCAGTCGAGTCGGTCGGTCCATTTCCAGTCGGCGCCGATCTCGCGGTACATCTGCGAGTTGAAGGCGGGCTCGGCCGGGAAGACCCGGGAGATCGTCAGGTCCGCGCGGCGAGCCGGGCGCAGCCACGACGCGTCGGTCTGCTGCAGATAGGTCACGCTGGTCATCGCGCTATTCAAGCACCGGAGCCCTGCGTCGACCCAACCGGAGCCGGGGCGGAGCGGGGTTGCGGCTGAATGAGCTCGCAATGAGGGGCGGCCGAAGTTCAGTTGACGTGGAACTCCGGTATGCCGGGGAGCTGAAGTCCATTGAGTAAGTTGGCTGATCCTGCGACGAGATCGTTGTGGCCTTTGAACGCGGCGTTTTCAACACCATCCATCACAAACGGGTTTGACACAGAAGCGGCGGCTCCCGCTCCCCCAACTACAGCGGCGGTTCCCGCTCCCAGTGCGATTCCTCCGACCAAAGGCGGAGTCAAGCCGATTGCTGCAGCGGCGGCGGCCGCTGGCCCAAGGAGGACTGCGCCGATCAGAGCGAGACCTTCGATAATGCCCATTGTTCTGTCTCCTTCTTCAGGTGTGGCTGTAGTCAACCGACTTGGAGCTGTCCAGGTCGAACTGGTTCTTGGGGTTTGAGCGGAATGAGTGAAACCTCGATACGCGGCGACGGATCAGGGGCTGGAGCCAGAGGGACAGCGGGCATAGGTGCGGGCGCGGGAGGATTCGGAGGGTTGGCTTGCACCGGGGGCAGCGGTACCGGGACCTGGACCGCTTGCGCAGGTGCAGCCTGAGGGGGCGCTAACACGCCTTCATTCGGCAAGTTCACCTTGCTGGAGGGCGCCGCAACCGATGTCGTAGCCGACATAGTTGCGCTTGTGTTCCAGGGTTGAGCTGGGGCACGGGGTGAATCGAGTCCACCTTGTGAGAGCTCGCTGGTACCGGCGACGGATACATCGGCATTGGGGGAGGCATGAGTCAGGTGGGCAAGTGCAACTCCGCAGGTGATGCCTACGAGAGAGAGTGCGCCGGCGGCAAGCCAGCGGGCCTCAGGGCGCGGCCCTAGGCCCTTCATCTCACCACCAGCCCCAGGCGATGGCATTGCTTTTCAGGATTTCCAGTTGGTAGGCAGGCAATCCTGCATCGACGCCGAGCTCGTACTGAGTGCGATACAGATCAGTGGAGGCCGCTTGGGCCCCCGGGATCATATTGATGACGCCGGCCAAGGCTGCGTTGGCCATTACCCAGAGCGGGCTCGAGATGCTTCCGTAAAAGGGGTCCACATGTGCCTCCGTGCGTGAAGATCGGGTAAGGGTATGCGCTTCTCTATCGATACGCTCCGGAGACATTAAGCAGAAGGCGACCAGAGCTCAATTGCTTCGTTGACTAAGAACAAGATCGCAGTTTCGGTGCGTTGACCTGCTGATACATCGTCAACATGACTGTTATTCGGATTGTCGCTGGTAGCGCGCGGGAACGGCCGAGACGCGCATAGTCGGGAGGTGGGAGAGCATTCGCTTACACCACGACTTTTGTGACCGGGAACACCTCGGAAGCGTTCAGTCACGCTTCAGCGTGACCTCCGTAGAGTTGTGTCATGACAAGCGTTCTCATGATCATGTCCGCCGCCGACCACTGGACTCTCAAGGACGGCTCCGCGCACCCCACCGGATTCTGGGCCGAGGAGTTCGTCACCCCCTACGAGGTCTTCACCGGGGCCGGATGGAACGTCACGGTCGCCACACCCGGGGGTCGCGCCCCGACGGTCGACCAGGCCAGCCTTGGTGAGGGTGCTGGAGATCCGCAGACCCTCGAGAAGGTCAAGGCCTCGCTCGACCAGCTGGCGCCCGTCCTGAACTCGCCCGTTGACCTGGCGTCTGTGGACCATGCGGAGTTCGACCTGGTCTTCTACCCCGGCGGCCACGGCCCGCTCGAGGACCTGGCCCGCGACCAGACGTCCGGGGCGATCCTGACCGAGCGGGTGAGCGCCGGCAAGCCCGTGGCCCTGCTCTGCCACGCCCCCGCCGCCGTACTCGCGGCGTCCGAGGACCCGGCCTCCTCGCCGTTCGCCGGCTACCGGATGACCGGTTTCTCCAACGCCGAGGAGGAGCAGGTGGGTCTGGCCGCCAACGCCCCCTGGCTCCTCGAGGACAAGCTCGTCGAGCTCGGTGCGGACTACTCGTCGGCCGCCGAGCCGTGGGGCTCGTATGTCGTGGAGGACCGGGGCGTCTACACAGGCCAGAACCCGCAGTCGTCCGCAGAACTGGCCGAGCGGCTCGTCGCGGACTTCGCAGGCTGAGCCAGAGGCCAGAACGCCTCCCATGACCGGGGAACGACCGTATCGGAGGTCCGGGATGGAGCACGTCGTCGACAGCCACGCCGTCATCGGCGGCCACCGCGTCGCCTACGGCGTCCACGGGGCCGGAGAGCCTGTGGTGCTGGTGCACGGCACCCCCTCGTCGTCATACATCTGGCGGAACGTCGTGCCCCGGCTCGTCGACGCCGGGTACCGCGTGCACGTGTTCGACCTGCTGGGGTACGGCCTGTCGGAGCGGCCGTGGGACCCGGCCGTGGACACGTCGATCACCGGCAACGTCGCGGTGCTGGACGGGCTGCTCGACCTGTGGGGACTGGACTCGTTCCACCTGGTCGCTCACGACATCGGCGGTGGGATCGCCCAGCGGTTCGGGGTCCGCTCGATCGAGCGTCTGCGCACGCTCACTCTGATCGACGTGGTGAGTTTTGACACCTACCCCTCCGAGCGGACCCGGCAGCAGATGGCCGACGGGCTGGAGGGGTTGGCGAAGAAGCCCGACGACGAGCACCGCGCGCACTTCCGCGAGTGGCTGCTGTCCACGCACAGCGATCCCACGGGCTTCGACCCGGAGGCCCTGCGCGTGTACGTGGACTTCATCAGCGGACCGATCGGTCAGCCGAGTCTGTTCCAGCACCAGGTCGCGCACTACGACCCCGTGCACACCATGGAGATCAGCGACAGGCTGCACACACTGGGGCAGGTCCCGGTCCAACTGATCTGGGGTGCGGACGACACCTGGCAGGTCATCGATCACGCCCACCGGCTGCACCGGGCGATCCCGGGCAGTGCCCTCCGCGTGATCGACGACTGCGGTCACTTCGCGCCGGAGGAACGCCCCGCGGAGGTGTCGGCGGCCGTGCTCGGGTTCCTGGACCAGAACCGCTCATAGCGGGATCGTGCCCACCTCACGCCGCGGGCGCCTCGGTTCCCTCCGCCCGGCCGTAGTGCCCGGCCAGCCACGCACACACGATCAGCTGGATCTGGTGGAACAGCATCAGGGGGAGCACCAGGAGCCCGACGGGCTGGCCGACGAAGAGCACCGCGGCCATGGGCAGCCCCGTGGCCAGCGATTTCTTGGACCCGCAGAACTGCACGACCCTCTTGTCCCGATCCTCGAACCCGAGCACGCGGGAGATCAACGCGGTCAGGCCCAGCACCACCGCGAGCAGGACGCAGCACGCGGCGATCAGCCACGCCAGTTGGGCCGGCCCGACCCTCGACCAGATGCCGTCGGCGACCCCGTCGGAGAACGCCGCGTAGACGATCAGGACGATCACCGACTTGTCGAACAGCGCCAGTCGCCTGATCCTCGTGGTGACCGGCAGGACCCAACGCCGCAGCAGCTGGCCCAGGACGAACGGCAGGAGCAGCTGCAGGGCGATCTTCCCGACCGAGTCCCACGTGATGACCACCGATCCGTCTCTGGTCATGAGCGCGAAGACCAATAGGGGAGTGATGACCACCCCGAGCAGGTTGGACACGGACGCGGAGACCACGGCAGCGCTCACGTGGCCGCGGGCGATCGCCACGAAGGTGATCGAGGACTGCACGGTCGACGGTACGAGCGTCAGGAAGAGGAAACCGGCGGCCAGCGGCTCACCGAGAACCGGCGTGAGCGCCCACCTGCCCAGGAGCCCCAGGGCCGGGAACAGCAGGAACGTCGCCGCCAGCACCACCGAGTGCAACCGCCAGTGCTTCACACCGGCCAGCAGTTCACGGGGTTCCAACCGCGCGCCGTAGAGGAAAAACAGGACAGCGATCCCCACGGTCGTGACCCACCCCAGCGCCGTCGCCGCCCCTCCGGTGGCCGGCAGCACCGCAGCAACCACGACGGCGGCCAGGATCGCCAGGATGAACGGCTCGATCCGGAGGCGCCGCAGAAAGCTCATCGCCCCATTTGATCACTCCGGTCCGCGGGAGGTCCGGACGAGGCCCGCAGGGGCGGCCGATAGGCTCGGGGAATGACGGACCAAGTCGGACAGGGGTGGCGGCCCAAGTCGCTGCGGGACGGCGAGGAACCGGACCCGCGGTTCACGCTCGCCAACGAGCGCACCTTCCTGGCGTGGATCCGGACGAGCCTGGGCCTGATGGCCGGCGCGGTGGCGATGGAAGCCTTCGCCGGCGACGAGATCCCTGAGATCATCCGGACCCCGCTGGCCTGCGTACTCCTCGTGATGGCGGCACTGCTGGCGACCGTGTCCTTCCGACGCTGGATCCGGATCGAGGCCTCCATGCGTCACAACAAGCCGCTACCGGTCCCGCAGGCGTCGATCCTTCTGGTGCTGGGCATCGCGACCGGTGCGATCCTGTTGGTCGTCGCGATCCTCGGCGGCACCATCGCATGAGCGCCCCGCGGCGGCGGATCGGCGTGCGCCCGGAGGCCGTCCCGCCCGACGCCGGACTGCAGGCCGAGCGCACCAGCCTGTCGTGGGCGCGGACCTGGGCCGTGGTGACCGTCAACATCATCCTCGTGGCCAAGTTGATCGCCGAGACCTCGTGGGTGTGGGCGGCCGTCTTCGCGACCCTCGTGGTGGTTCCGCTGCTCGCGTTGCTCAGGGTGCAGCTGCACCACGAACAACGGGTGGGGCGGTTCGTCCGGGGCGGCGAGGTCCAGCAGACCCAGGTCCGCTACAACGTCGGCCTGGTGGCGATGGTGCTGGTGATGGCCGGGTGCGGCCTCACCGCGGTCCTGGTCCGGGTGCTGTCCCAGCTGCACTGACCAGCCGTACGGACGCCCGCGCGTACGGACGCCCGCGCCCGGACCAGGACCGGTCGATCAGGTGTTCTTGAGTCGGCCGCTCAAGGCGTCGCGAAGCCTGTCGACCATGCCGACACCGGGTCCCAGCGTCATGTGGAACAGCTCGGAGTGCGGCGACCCGGGGTGCGGACGGGTGGGAGCGATCATCTTGGCCGCCTCGACCTTGCGGCCCAGGTCCAGCAGGTCCTCGGCGGAGACGGCTGCCCGCAGCTTGGGGAACTGGTCGGTCTCCTCGTCGTCCGCGTGGTGATCGAGGAGTTCCTTGAAGCGCTTCACGGTGGCGATGAACTCGGCGCTCTCGGAGTCCAGGCCCTCGAGCTCCTTCATCACCTCTTCGATCTCCTGGTGCTCTTCCTTGTCGTGCTCGACCTCGTCGCCGCCGTCCGGGACCTCGCGCTCGTAGACGGGGTAGACGAACAACTCCTCGGCCACCGAGTGGCGGGTCACCTCGGCGATCACGGAGTCGGCCAGCGACCGGCGCTCCTCGGGGTCGGTGGTCTCCTCGATCATCTCGATGAGTCCGATCATCTCGCGATGGTCGGCGGTGAGGATGTCGACGACGTCCTGGTCGGACTCGGTCGTGGACTTCTGGGCCATGGCGAGCTCCTTCACGGTGTGGGTCGGATGGACCTCTGACCGTAGGTAGCGCGTGGGGGGCGGGCCACCGGTCGGGCCGGGACGCGGGCCCCCACCTGGGCCCCCACGAGGGCGCTCTCACGGGACCTCCACGCGGGCCTCCCCACGGAGCGCTACCGGGTGGTGGTGCTCTCCGATTCGCACATGCCCTGCAGGGCGCACGATCCGCAGCCGCCGGTCACGCCGCAGTCGGCGGCGGGGTCT
>NZ_JAALDX010000112.1 GCF_014145095.1 Dietzia sp. SLG310A2-38A2
CGGGTCAGGAGGCCCGAACCGACGGTGCCGGCGGCGCCGCGCGCCAGGACGGTCCGCACACGCTCGGCGATCGGCCGCTCCGTCACGTCGTCCATAGCTCTTCCTCCTGGCGGGGTCGTCCGCCGGCCGGGCACCCGGCCCCTGAAACGGACTCTCATCCATTTCAGCGTCGATCGGCGCCGGTTCCATACCCGTGTACGCACCGGATCCTCGTGAGACCGGCCACACCACTGCCCGCGACGAGCACCCCTGGGGCGACCGCGGATATGCGCCGCACCGCGCATACATGGTGGAATCGGGGGTATGGACGAGTTCAGGGAAGAGCCCTCGAAGTACATCTGGCGATGGACCGTCTGGTCCTGGGTGTGCGTGGGCATCGCCGCCCTCATCGTGATGATGGGCCTGACCGGCGGCGGTTCGCTCACCCCGTGGATCCTCGGCGCGCTCGCCGTGGCGGTCGTCGGCGGCGTCGGATTCGGGTTCGTGCCCCGGGCCTCGCTCGGCCAGACCAGGCGCCCCATGACCACCGGGGCCAAGCGGAAGGCCGCCCGGAAGGGACCCCGGAACAGCTGACGGCCGGAGCCTTCGTGCTAATCTGAACCGGCCTTCGGGCAGCATCGCCGATGTAGTTCAATGGTAGAACTTCTGCTTCCCAAGCAGACAGCGCGGGTTCGATTCCCGTCATCGGCTCAGAGATCGAGGCCCTCCCGTCACGGGAGGGCCTCGAGTCATTTCACCGGGTGCTCATGGCGGTCACGCATCCGGCCCGGGACGCCCCGGCTCGGTCCGTCCCGACCCCGCCCCTGACGACCCGCCCTTGCCGTTACCGTTGTCGCCCCCGCGGCGCCGCAGGAGCTGGAAACCGGGGATGCCCTGGACCGCTTCGAGACACTGTTGCGCCACCTCGAGGATCTGGTGGACCTCGGGAGCCACGGTGTCCAGCGAGGCGAGCACCGGCATCACGTCGTTCTCGAGGCTGTCGCCCAACGCGGGCAGGTGGTCGATGAACTGTACGACCGCCTTGATCTCCTCGGAACTGACCGATTCGAGTATCTCGTCGGCGATCGGTTCCAGAAGCGCGATGGTCTTGTCCGTCCACACCAGCACCTCGGTGAGGCGGATCGCCACCTTCCTGGCGGTCTCCGGCGAAAGTTCGGCGTCGACCAACAGGGCCTCGACCACGGGCTTGACGGGCGCCAGTGCCGAATCTGCGAAATCCAGGAGGGGCTCGACGCGCCCGATCAGGCCACCGGCCTCGATCACCAGGTCGTCCGCGACGTCCACGGTCGCACCGATACGGGCCACGATCCCGTCGGCCGAGTCCACCGTCGAACCGACCCTGCCGACGATCCCGTCCGCCGAGTCCACGGTCGACCCCACGCGGGTGACGATCGAGTCGGCGGAGGAGACCGTGCGCTCGACGTCGACGACCACCCGGTCGGCCCGCGAGACCGTGGTCCGTACCCCGTCGACGGTCTCCGCGGCCGTCACCACGATGCGGTCGATCGACGAGACGGTCCGCTCGACCTCGTCCAGTAGCCGCTGGACCCGCCGCACGATGGACTCCACGTCCTCCAGGAGCGCCATCACCCGCGCGGGCAGGAGGAGGAACTCCCGCGCCATCGAGAGTTCCCACTCGACCACCCGGAACGCGCTCTGGACGAGGGACGAGGGGGACGGGACCCGGACCTGCATGTCAGCCATGGATCGATTCTGCCCGAACATCCCACCCGGGACGTCCCGATCAGCGCACCATGGAGGAAGCGGCGGGCAGACAGGCCGGATCGCGTTCCCGGAAGGGGTACGAGATGGACGCACAGCGGGTCACGACCTTCGACGATCTACGGCTCGGCGACGCGCCCGAGTACGGAGGCAAGTCCGCCAACCTCGGGGAGATGACGGGCGCCGGGCTCGCCGTGCCACCCGGGTTCGCGATCGGCCAGTCGGCGTACCTGGAGGCGATGGACGCCGGCGGCGTCCGCGCGCGCCTCCACTCCGAGCGGGTTCCGGAGGAGGGACTCACCGAGGCCGAGCTCATCGCCAGGTCGCAGGACCTCAC
This sequence comes from Dietzia sp. SLG310A2-38A2, assembly GCF_014145095.1. Classification (GTDB taxonomy): domain Bacteria; phylum Actinomycetota; class Actinomycetes; order Mycobacteriales; family Mycobacteriaceae; genus Dietzia. The sequence continues at coordinate 2,060 of NZ_JAALDX010000112.1, forward strand.
GCGGACCGTCGCGGAGGTGGAGCTTCCGGTCCGGCTGCGCGGGTCGATCCTCGAGCACTACCGCGCGCTGGGCACCGACGTCCCCGTCGCGGTCCGCAGTTCCGCCCCCGCCGAGGACGCCGGCGACACGTCGTTCGCCGGGATCCACGAGTCGTACACCGACGTCGTCGGCGGGGACGCCCTGCTCGACGCGGTCCGCAAGTGCTGGTGCTCGCTGTGGTCCCCGCGGGCGATGACCTACCGCGCGGTGTCGGGGTACGACGAGGAGCCCTCCATCGCCGTGGTCGTCCAACGGATGGTCCGCTCCGACACCTCCGGGGTCGCCTTCACCGCGGACCCCCGCACCTCCCAGACCGACCGGGTGGTGATCGAGGCGGCCTTCGGACTCGGGGAGGTCGTCGTGGGCGGGAAGGTCGAACCCGATACCTACGTCGTCGCCAAATCCGACCTGCGCATCCTCACCGCCCACGTGGGCCGGAAGGTCGCGCGGATCGTCGCCGGCAGGACCGACGACGGACTCGTCCCCGTCCCCGAGGAGATGCAGAACGCCCGCGTCCTCGACGACGAGCAGGTGCGTGCCGTCGCCCGACTGGCGATGGCGTCCGAGGCGCACTACGGCATACCGCAGGACACCGAGTTCGCGATCGAGGACGGCGGGCTCTACCTCGTCCAGACCCGGCCGATCACCACCCTCGTGGGGCGGGCGACGACCGGGGATCCGGCGGGCGGGGCGGCCGGCACGAGCGACGACGGGGCCGCGACCGACACCGACGTCGACCCCATCGTC
>NZ_JAALDX010000011.1 GCF_014145095.1 Dietzia sp. SLG310A2-38A2
GCGAGCCCGCCTGGCCCCAGCGCGCGGCCGCCGAGCTCGGGGTGGACTGGCGCGACGCGCCTTACCCGCCGCAGTACACGCGCGGCAAGTGGTGAGCCCCGACGTCCAGAGCCCCCACGTCCAGAGCCCCCACGCCAGAGCCCCCACGCCACAGTCCAGAAGAGCGTTTCACGCACATCCGCCGAGTAGAAATGTTCGGAACGTCTTTCTCGATGACCCGCCAGGGCGTTCGACGGGCCCGCCGGGGCAGGAGCTAGAGGTCCAGCTCGATGTCCGAGCTGGCCATGCTCGTGCACACGGTGATCCGCTCCTGGACGACGGCGTCGGTCGCACCTCCGGCCGCACGGGCCTCCGCGCTCGTGGTGCCGCTGAGTTTGCCGGTCACGCACGCCTTGCACAGTCCGCGTTCGCATCCGGTCGGGACGGCGATGCCCGCTCGACCCGCCGCCTCGAGGAGGGTCGTGGCTCCGTCGATCTCGACCGAGGTCCCGGTGCGGCGGAAGCGCACTGTGTAGCGACTGCCGTCGTCAGCCGGTCGCTCGAGCTCCGGGGCGGTGAACGATTCGGCGTGGAAGCGTTCGGCCGGCTGCCCGAGGTCGCGTAGCCAGTCGCGGGCCAGGTCGATCACCGCGGCCGGGGCGCACACGTAGGTCTCGCGGTCGGCGGCGTCCGGGACCGTCCGGCGCAGGAGCTCCGGGCTGAGACGACCCGTGGTCAGGTCCCCGCGCCCGGACGGGGCGTCGGTGAACACGTGCAGGGTGATGCCCGAGCTGCGGGCCAGTCGGCGGAGTTCGGCCTCGTAGATGACGGATCGCTCGTCGCGGTTGAAGTAGAGCAGGGTGGCGTCGACCCCCGTGCTGGTCCCGGTGCGGGCCTCGGCCTCGGCCCCGGTCTCCCGGGCGATGCGGCGCAGCAGGCTGATGATCGGGGTGATGCCCACCCCGCCGGCGATGTGCAGTGACGGGGCGGCCGGGGAGTCCATCGCGAAGTCGCCCGACGACTGCGGCACGCCGACCAGGGTGACGTAGCGCCCCGCCTTCAGCGTGTCGTTCAACCGGGTCGACACCCGACCGCCCTCGACGCGTCTGACGCAGATCTCCAGGGCGCCCCCGTCGAGCCGCGAGTCGGTGCTGTCGCGCACGAGGCTGTACTGGCGGACCAGCTCGACGGTGCCGTGGTCGTCGTCGTCGACCTCCACCCGCACCGACACGTACGCGCCGGCCTCCCACTCAACGTCCTCCCACCCGCGCGGCCTGGCCAGGCGCACCGAGAGTGCGTCGCCACCGGCGACCGGCGTGGCCGCCAGGACCTTCGCGGGAGCGTTGTGGAAGCGCGGCTTGTCCAGGTACGGCGACTCGGGCAGGGGCCGGTACGTGAAGCCCGAGATGACGCGGCGCCCGAGCGCGAAGGGGTCACGCAGCAACTCGGCCGGCCGGCCGAACTCCCGCTCGCCGAAAGGCACGGACAGGCCCGTGAGCGTCTTGGCGATGAGCGGGACCGTCTCCAACAACGGGGTCTCGTGATACGGCAGCCCGTACCGGGCGGCGAGGGCGCGGACCTCCGGCGCGATCTTGCGCTGCATGGACGGCGGAAGGTCGGGGAACAGGTGGTGCTCGACGTGGGTGTCCAGGCCGCCGTAAAAGATCCGCAGGTCGGGACGGTTCTCGAACGGCACCTCCTCCTCCAGGATCCGGGTCAGCGCCTCGTCCATCTGCGGACTCGGCAGGAAGTTGCGGGTCGCCCGGATCTGCCGCTCGTAGTACTGGTCGGCGGTCTCGTCGGGTCCGGGGTCGGTGAACAGTTCCAACTCGCCCGCGTGGTGTTCGATGAGCACCAGGAACAGCACGGACATGTACCCGGTGACGCCGCCGAGGTAGTTGGCGACCAGCGTCGGGAGCGGCTTCCACCCGGAGCGGAACGGCTCGTCCACGAAGCGGCGCCGCGCGTCCCGGCGGGCGATCCGGGTGGGGGAGGACAGGGTGTACGAACTGAAGAACCGTCGGCCCTCCACCTTGCGAGCGATGTTGGCCAGGAAGAACGGCGCGGCGACCGGGGCCATGGCGGCGAGCGCGGAGATGAACGCCACCTGCCCGAGGTGGTGGCCGTACCAGTCCTGGCCTGCGCTGCCGCGGAAGACGCTGTAGCCGAGGTCGTGGTCCTTGCCGACGATGTTGGTGTTGGGGTGGTGGCCCGCGTGGTGCATCGTCTTCCAGTGGTCGGTGTCGACGTTGAAGTCCCAGTCGTAGCGGTCCGAGTGGTATTCGCCGTTGTCCGGCAGGTGGTCGTAGCTGCCGTGGACGATGTTGTGGCCCAGCTCGGAGAACTGCATGAGCCGGTACATCATCTCCAGCGCGGTGGCCCGGCGGATCGCGCGCGGACCCCCCTGGCGCAGCAGCTCGCGGCGGCGGGCGTCGATCGCCTGGCCGTAGGCGGTGACGTTGCGGATGTGGTCGAGATCCTCCTGGCCCACTTCGGCCTTGGCCCGCGCGTAGAGATCCTGGATCGCCTCGGCCAGCCCGGTCGGTCCTGCAGGTCCTGCCGGTCCGCGCCCGGTGTCTCCTGCCCGTGAGCCCACGGGAGCCGTCGCGGTGCTGAGGTCGCTGGCGAGAGTCATAGATGTGACGGTAGCCACTGGCGAGGGGCGGGGATAGGGCGCCGGCGGTCGCATAGTTGGCATTTTCGGTCACTCGGCGGTCTGCGTTGCTACGGTCGGGCGATGACCTCGTCGTCGGGCTCGTCCGCGCCCGGCTCGTTCTCGCCCAGCTCGTCCTCGCCGGTGTGGGCCGTGCCTCGCGGCACCGAGGGGATCCGCATCATGGTGGACGGCGGCGTCGCACGCGGGATGACGACGAGGGAGTGCCTGGCCGGGACCGGGCTCGACCCGCGGGATCTCGACGACGAGACCGCGCAGATCTGGGCGCACCAGGAGTTCGTGGTGATCCGCAATCTGCTGGGCCGACTCGGGGACCGGCCGGGACTGGGGGCCGGCATCGGTGCTCATTCGACCCTCGGGCGGACCGGCGTCATCGGTTTCATGATGCTCGCGGGGCCCACCGTGCGGGCGGCGCTCGATCGGGCCCTCCCGTACCTCGCGCTCTCGCCCACGCACCTGCGGTTCTCGCTCGAGGAGGATGCCGCTGCAGGGACAGACCCGGGGGTGGCCTTTCTCATTGCCGCCGACGACGAGATCCCCGCGGATGTGCGGACCTTCGTGGTGGAGCGCGACCTGGCGGGGTTGGCGGCGGCGTTCCGTGGAGCCCAGATCGATGTGGGGATCGCCGGCCTCGAGACGACCCTCGGCCCGGAGAGCGCCGTGATCCTCGGCGAGGCGTGGGGACTGACCGGCGACGAGGTCCGGCCTCGCGCCGAGCGGAACCGTCTGGTCCTCACCCGAGAGCGGCTGGACGAGCGACTGCCGCAGGGCGACGAGAACACGGCGAAGCTGTTCGAGAGGCAGTGCCGTGAGCTGCTCGGCGACCGGCTGGCGCGCGTGGGCGTGGCGGGCCAGGTCCGCAGTCGGCTGCGGCACGAGCGCGAGAGCTGGCCGTCGATGGCGGCGGTGGCCGGTGACCTGCACATTGATGTCCGCACCCTGCGCCGTCGGCTGGCCGCGGAGGGAACCTCGTTCCGGCGGGTGCTCGACGAGGTGAGGCATCACCGGGCGCTCGAGTTGTTGGCGCTGCGCGTGCCGGTGGCAGAGGCGGCACGCGAGCTCGGGTATTCGGAGACCGCCACCTTCACCCGGAGCTTCACCCGATGGGAGGGCGTCGCGCCCAGCCAGGTCCTTCGGGCAGCGGAGCCGGGCGGCGAACAGGGTGACGGTCAGTACTGAGCCGACCTCCGTGCAGCTCGCCGACCCCCGTGCAGCTCGCCGACCCGTGCAGCTCGCCGACCCGTGCAGATCGGGCGAGGTTCTGGAGGCATCGGCCGAGTGAGTCCCGCCAGGAATGTGCTCTGGTTTCAGAGATCGTGCGCGATTCACACGAATCGTGACCGATCGAGGGGCATCGGTCGACGAACGGGCGCCTGGCGTGGCCGCTCGTCGCGGGTGGCAGGCTGGTGGGTGATCGATACACGTCCCGCAGGCCCGGGTTCGGCGAGTAGCGGCGATCGGCCGTCGCGCCGAGCGTGGTGGTCCGAACTCCGACCGAGCGTGGCGATCCGAACACTGGCCGAGGAGACCTGAGTTGACCCTGTTCGAGACCCTCAAGGACCGCTGCCGACCCGAGTGGGAGGCCTACACCCGGCACGAGTTCGTCGAGGAACTCGGGCGCGGGACGTTACCTCTCGAGGTGTTCCGGGACTATCTGATCCAGGACTTCCACTTCCTGGTGCAGTTCGCGCGAGCCAACGCGTTGGCCGCTTTCAAGAGCCGCACGCTGGCCGACATCACCGCCGCCCACGAGGCCACGGGGGCGATCCTCGCCGAGACGGAGCTGCACCTGAGGTTGACCGAGCGCTGGGGCATCCCGCGCGCCGAACTCGAGGCCGCCGCGGAGAAGCAGGCCACCGTCGCGTACACGCGCTACGTGCTCGACTGCGGCATGGTCGGCGACCTGCTCGACCTGCACGTGGCACTGGCGCCGTGCACCATCGGTTACGCCGAGATCGGGGCGCACCTGCAACCCCGGCTCGCTGAGCACGAAAGCGCAGGTGAGGGCGGCCGGGCCGGGCACCCGTACGGCGAATGGATCGCCGAGTACTCGGGAGTGGAGTTCACCGCCGCGTCCCACGCCGCGATCGAGCAGCTCGACGTGCTGTCCGAGGGAGGGCTGACCGACCGCCGTCTCGACGAGCTCACCGAGGTGTTCCGCACGGCCACCCGGCTGGAGGCCGATTTCTGGCAGCAGGCGCTGGACGGTGCGATCAAGCGCTGACGGCCCCTCAGGACCCCACCGAGCCGAGCGATCCCATCGGCCCCGTCGGTAGCGGCAGGTCTCCCGGCATCCCCGCGGGCGTGGTCCCCTTTTCCGCCATCTGCGCAAGGAGGGCCGGCAGCATCTCGGCGAACATGTCGGCGCGGAACTGCAGCGGGGCGAAGGGGTTCGCGAGGTTGCGCTGTTCCAGGGGGTCCGCCGACAGGTCGTACATCTCGAACACCGGGGGTTCGACCCACTGCGGATCGAAGTACATCGTGAACTTGCGGGTGCGCTCCCGGATCGTGCGGAGGTGGTTCGGCTGGGTGACCGAGGTCTGCCCGTTGGGTTGGCCGATGTTGTCGTCGTCGAAGACGTAGTGGATGACGCCCTGCACCTCTCGGGTCGGGGCCCCCGGGTTCTCGACGGCGTCGGAGATGATCGGTGACAGGTCGGTACCGCGGAAGTCGAAACCGGCCCGCACCTCGGGCGGCACCTCGGCGATCGTCGCGAGGGTGGGCATGAGGTCGACGAGAGTCGACAGGGCCTGTGTCCTCACTCCGGTCGGGAACAGCCCGGGGTTGCTGATCACGAGCGGCACCAGCATCGTCTCCTCGTAGGCGTTGAACACCTTCTGGCGCATCCCGCCGTGGGACATGCCCATCTCCCCGTGGTCGGAGACCTGGATGATGATGGTGTCGCGTCGCAGGTCGTTGCTCTCCACCGCGTCGATGACGGCGCCGATGTGCTGGTCCACGACCTGTTGCATGTAGGCGTAGAGGTTGGCGTAGTTGCGGGCCTTCTCCTGGCCCACCAGTGCTCCGAGTCCCACCTGGGAGGCCAGGTTGATCTGGGTCTGGGCGCGGGGCTTGTGGTTGAGGGCCAGCACCTCGGTGAACGTGGGCGGCAGGTCGATGCCCATCTGGAAGCAGCCCGGTGCCGCGTCGAGGTAGTTGGTTCCCCCGTCCGGCATCGCCAGGTCCCAGGTCTGGGGATAGGCCAGGATGTCGTGCGGGTTCGCGAAGCTGGCGACGAGGGCGAACGGCCGATCCGGATCGTTCGGCACCGAGTTCAGGAACGCCACGGCCTCGTCGGCGTAGCGCTGGTCGTTGTTCGCGGTTCCGCCGCCGAAGTTCTCCGGTTTGATGTCCTGCCCGGCCTCGGGTGGGCTCCACCCGTGGAAGCCGAAGGACTCGATGTCGGCGGGAGTGGGGTCCAGGCCGTCGGCCCCCTTGCTCATGTGCCACTTCCCGCGATAGTGGACGTCGTACCCGGCCGAGGCGAGTAGCCCGGCCATGTTGGGCGTGGTCGGGGACAACTGTGGCTCGGCGGCCGACAGGCTCCCGCCCGAGGTGAGGGTGCGGTAGACCCCGTGCTGGGCGGGGTAGACGCCGGTGAACATGGTGCTGCGGCTGGGCGAGCACATGGTGGAGTTGCAGGCGTTGGTGTCGAACGACAAACCGGTGTCGATCAACCGTTGGCGCTGCGGCAGGTTCTGCGCTGCCCACCCCTCCGGCCAGAACATGGGCCGCCGCTCCTGATCGGTCATGATGATCACGATGTTGGGGCGTCTGCGGATCCGGCCCTCCCCGCCGCGCCCGCGGCCAGGAGGAGCCCGGTGCCACCGAGGAAGGTGCGGCGGGGGATCGATGCGGCGGGGGGACTGGTGGGGAGGGAATGGGACGACGACGAGGTGGGCGACTGCGACATGGTGGACCCCTGGTTGACCTGGCCGAGCCAGCCGGGGGACCGCGTGGGCGATCGGGGAGGGCGGCCCCAGGGGTCGACCGGGGTGGTACCGGATGCTTCGGATCGCGGCATCGCCGCGACAGCTGGGTGGCTCGTCCCGCCCGCAATGGTGAAGGTTCTCTCAGGATAGCGCTGTTGTGCCGCCGGAGGGCCGGTCTGTCCGAGGTGAGGCGGGGTATCCGGCCACCGCGGCCGTCCGCGCCGGCCGTCCACACAGCTCGGCCGCACCGGGCCGTTCGGTGGGGAACGCCGTCAGCGGTCGTGGCGCGGGGTGAACCGATGTACCCTCAGGCCACTCCCGTATCGGACTAGCGAAAGGACGACCCAATGATCATTCTTGGCGCAATTCTGTTGATCCTCGGATTCCTCTTGGACATCCCCATCCTCTGGACGATCGGTCTCGTGCTCGTGGCGATCGGCGTGATCCTCGTCATCCTCGGTGCAGCCGGCCGCGCGGTCGGTGGTCGCAAACACTGGTTCTGACCCCGGGGCCAGGCCCGTCGACAAGAGCGTTCCGCACACATCGCGCGAGTGGTGATGTGCGGAACGCTCTTCTCGTTGAGGGGCGGCTACAGAGGAACGAGGTCGACCTCTGCGCCGGCGGCGAGTGAGGTCACGTCGGCGGGGATCTCGATCAGCACGTCCGCCCGGGCCATGGACGCCACAAGGTGGGACCCAGGGCCGGAGACCGGTTCGACCGTGGGGATGCCGGGCAGGTTCTCGTCGGGGTTCGCGGCGGACGGCTCGGCGACCAGCGCCCCACGCAGATACTGCGTCTTCCCGGCGGGGGAGTCGACCGCGCGGGAGAGCCGGGCCCGGCGGGTCGGCACGGGCACGCGCCCCACGGCCTCGAGGATGACCGGACGCAGCAGCACCACGAAAGACACCAGTGCGCTCACCGGATTACCCGGCAGGCACACCACCGGGGTCTCCCGCCACGTCGAGAGCCCCTGCGGACCGCCGGGTTGCATGGCGACCGGGGCGAAGCGGGCCCCCTCGCGGTCCGC
>NZ_JAALDX010000113.1 GCF_014145095.1 Dietzia sp. SLG310A2-38A2
GGGCGTCTGCTTCGCCAGTGCGGGCTGCATCCAGCGCCACGGCGGTCGCCTCGTCCGCCTGCTCCGCGGCCCGCTTCCACGCCGCGGCCCACACCGACTGCACCATCGCCGACATCGCCTCCGACAGATCCGGAGCCTCGGGCACGTCCCCAGCAGCGCCGGTGGCGTGTTCACGCATCCACGCGGCCACCTCACCGATGCGCACCCCCGCTTCACGCTGCACGCTGCGCACGGTGACCTTGTCCCCTCGCGCGACGAGCACCCCATAGGCCCTGGCGATCTTCTCCGACGTCGACATAGCCATCTCCCCTCCGATCGGTAACGGGTAACCGGAAACGTTTTCCGTTACCTATGTTACCCGCCTGTGGCGTCCGGCGGGATAGTGCTCGCCCGGATATCGCCGGCGAGCGGGCGCTGCGGCGGGTCGTCGGCGCCCAGGGCCCAGGCGACGACCCGAAGGCGATTCTGCCCAGAGGGAGGGGAGCGCCGGCTATCGGCGGTCAGGTTGTAGGTATCCAAGACGGCGGCCAGGGCGGTGTTGCCCGCCGGCGGGGCCACGGTAATCCCGGTGATTCCTCGTTCCCACAGCGACACCGGGATGTGGGAGCCCAGGTACGTGACTGGCGGTCGTGTGGCCAGTGAGTGGTGGTCGCTCGTGAGCGGGCTGTCGGGTGGGGCCGTGGGTGCGCGCTTACCAGTTCTTGGTGGGGTCCATGACGCGGGCGCGCGAGTGGCCGCGGATGCGGAAGCTGGGGTGGGCGAGTCCCTCGTTGACGAGGCGGCGGCCGACGTCGAGGGTGGCGGCGAGTTGATCGTCGGTGAGTGCCATGCGGTCATTGCGCAGGGTCAGGGAGACGACGCCGTTCCATGCGCCCCAGAGGAAGAGCGCGGTTTCTTTCGGCGGGTAGTCGGGCGAGGCCTCGCCCGTGGCGATGGCGCTTTCGAGGTGTGCTTGGAACCGGCCGAGGATCTCGTCGAGGCGGTCGCCGACTTGTTGGCTCAGCTCGTGGGCGCTGGCGGAGAGGCCGGAACCGTGGCCGTCGAAGGCGAGGAAGCGGAACGACCCGCGGTGGTCCAGGTAGAACCGCAGGTACACGTCGCTGGCGGCGATGACCTGCTCGAGGGGCGAGTACTCGGGACGGAGGGCCTCGTCGAGGTAGGTGCTGAACCGGGTCAGCGCGCGGTCGGCGAGGGCGAGCAGGATGCCGTCCTTGCTGCCGAAGTACTTGTAGAGCGCGCCCACTGACATGTCCGAGTCCTCGGCGATCTGCTCCATCCGGACGTTGCGCTGCCCGGAGACGAACGCCCGCTCGGCGGCGTCGAGGATGCGCTCGCAGTTCTGCGCGCGGCGCTTAACCATCCGGGGGCTGCGCCGCGGGGGCGCGCTTGCCGACTCGGTCACCTCCCGGATGCTACCGGGTCGAGGCCCCCCCGGCCCGTGAACGAGATTCACTAGGGAATATTCGTTGACAAAGTGGGTCGGGCGTTCCAGACTGGGTCACGAACGTGGCCGACGTCACAGTGGCGTCGAGGACGGCCACTCCACCGAGAAGAGGCGCGCCGACCCACGTAGAGACGGACGCACGAGGCGCCCGCCGCGGCCGTCTGAGCCCAGGGAAAGAAGCGTGACAAGAAGGCCACTGAGCCTGCGCTGACCAACGGAAAACTCAACGGGCCAAAGGACGTCAAATACTACGTATCAGGAGTTCACTATGGCAGTTGTAACCTTTGTCTCCCACGACGGCGAGGAGCACGAGGTGCCCTTGGAGGAGGGGCAGTCACTCATGCGGATCGCCGTCAACAACGCGGTGCCCGGAATCGACGCCGATTGCGGAGGCGAAGCCGCGTGCGGCACGTGTCATGTCATCGTTGATCCGCAATGGTCCGACGTGGTGGGCCTCTCGGGAGCAAGTGAAGAAGAGATGCTCTCAATGAACCCCGAACGGCTGCCGACCTCCCGACTGTCGTGCCAGATGACCGCGTCCGCGGATTGGGACGGCCTGGTCGTCCAGGTGCCAGAGTTCCAGATGTAACGACGTTCCAGATGTAACGACGAAAGACAAGGTGAGACACGTGAAGGTTTCCGATACGATCGGCGACAAGGTTCAGTCGGCCATCCCGATGGATCTTCAGATCCGGGGCGCCCATCTGTACGACAGGACTCGGCGCTGGGTGACAAGGACGAATGGGAAGAAGCTCTTCGTAGAGAAGCCCATCCCCCCCGTCGAGGACGTCGAACTCGCCGACATCGACCTCAGTAATCCCTTTCTCTATCGCCAAGGCCGCTGGCAGTCCTACTATGAGCGCCTGCGAAACGAGGCTCCGGTCCACTTTCAGCCCAACAGTGCGTTCGGGCCGTTCTGGTCAGTGACCCGACATGAAGACATCATCGCGGTCGATAAGAACCATGAGGTCTTCTCCGCCGAGCCGATGATAGTGATCGGGGCCCCGCCTCGTTTTCTCGATATCGAGATGTTCATCGCGATGGACCCACCGCGCCACGACGTGCAGCGAGCAGCTGTGCAGGGGGTGGTCGCGCCGAAGAACCTGCGTGAGATGGAGACGCTCATTCGGTCTCGGGTTCGCGAGGTACTAGACGACTTGCCGGTGAATCAGCCTTTCGATTGGGTGCAGACCGTCTCGATCGAATTGACAGCTCGGATGCTCGCGACGCTCTTGGACTTCCCTTACGAGGAACGTCGCAAACTCGTGTACTGGTCAGATATGGCGACGTCGTTCGAGGAGGCCAACGGTGGTCCCGCGGACCTCGACGAGACGTTCGACGGGATGCGCGACATGGCGAGCGGTCTGAGTTCTCTGTGGTACGACAAGAAGGCCCGGACAGAAGCCGGGGAGGAACCCGGCTTCGATCTGATCACCATGTTGCAGAGCAACGAGAACACCAAGGACCTGATCGACCGTCCGATGGAGTTC
>NZ_JAALDX010000114.1 GCF_014145095.1 Dietzia sp. SLG310A2-38A2
CCCCGCGCCGGCCGCCGCAGCCCCGACGCCGGGACCACCCGAACCGGGCCCGCGGTCGATGTCGCGCCCCAGGCCGGCAGTGGCCAGGAGGATCAGCGGCAACCCCAGCACCAGCGCCACGATCCCGGTGACCAGGACACCCGGATTGGCGAGCCCGAACAGCTCGGTGTGCGCGCCCACCTGCACGTCGACCCACACCGGACGGCTGGCGTCGGCGTTCATCACCACGACGACCCAGTCCCCGGACTGTAGGTCGACGGTGATCGTCTGCTGATCGCCTCCCGTCGCGGACTGGACCCAGAAGTCCTGGTCGGCCGGCGGCTCGGGGGCGCGGGTGCCGGGCACCTCGTCGAGCTCTGCGTCGGCGCGGTACCCCGAACCCCATGTGTACGGGGTGTCGACGGTGTACCCGGTATCCCACGGGTCGTCGCCGAACACCGCATGGGGGACATCGTTGAGGTAGGCCGAGACATCGGATGCATCCGCGATGCCGATGAACACGTCCTGATCGGGGACCACCGGGGTCGCGCGAAGCTGGATGCTGATCAGGTCGTCGAGACCGAACGTGCCGACGGTGGCACCCTCGTCGACGTGGACCGTGAGGGGCGCGGTCGTGATCGCATGGCCCACGGTCTGGAGTTGTTCAGTGTCGGAGTAGGCGTAACGACCGTCGCGCTGGGATGCCTCGGCCACCAGGAGGGCTGCGCCGGTAGCGGTCATCCCGAGGCCGAACACGGCGAGGAGGACCCCCGCGACGAGCATGACCCAGTTCAGCGGGCGGGTTCGGGGAGGTTCGTGAACGGAAGTGGAAGATGGTCCGGATGGGGCGACTTCTGGAGATCCCATGATGAGTCCTAGACGAGAAGGGTGCGGGCCCACCGGGATCAGAGTATCCGCCTTCGGTTCGTAACCCTACTCTTATACGAGCAGTTTTCCGCCCCCTCACGGGGTGGCCCGACCCCGATGCCCGCCCCGGGTCACCCCCGATCACGGGAGCCGTCTGGATCTCAGGGCCGAGGCGTCAGGGCCGAGGCGCGGTGAATCCCGTCGCGGGCAGCGAGTGGAACCCGCGGGTGAACGGCGAGAGCGCCCGGACGGCCGCGCCCATGTCGACCCCGACGGTCGGGTGCGCGGCGTAGAGCTCCTCCACGGCGATCCGCGCCTGCAGTCGCGCGAAGTGCGAGCCGATGCAGAAGTGCGGGCCGCGGGCGAACCCCAGGTGCCCGGTGATCTCCCGGGTGATGTCGAGCTCCTCGGCGGTGGAACCGAACTCGCGCTCGTCGCGGTTGGCCGAGCCGTAGAGCATCATCACCTTCTCCCCCGCCGGGATCGTCACCCCGCCCACCGTCACCTCACGTGTGGTCGTCCGCGCGAGCGCCTGCACGCTCGACTCGAAGCGCAGGCACTCCGTAAGCGCGCCGGGGATCAGACCCGGGTCCGCCACGAGCAGCTCACGCTGCCGCGGGTGCTCGTCGAGCAGCGCGACGGTGTGCGAGATGAGATTGCCGGTGGTGTCGTTGCCGCCGGCGACGATCACGAAGCAGAACCCGAGGATGTCCCAGTCGCCCAGCCGCTCGCCGTCGATCTCGGCCTGCGTCAGCGCGGAGACGAGGTCCTCTCCCGGGCTCTTGCGCCGCTCGGCGATGAGCTCACCGAAGTAGGCGAACATCTCGGCCACCGCTGCGACCGCACCCCCCTCGAGGCCCGCCGGGCGGAACCCCTCCTCCTGCAGGGTCGTCAGCGCGCTGACCCACGGGCCGAACCGAGGGCGGTCCGCGGCGGGCAGGTCGAACAGCTGCGCCAGCACGAAGGTGGGGATCTGCGAGCTGAAGTCCCGGTGCAGTTCGACCACCTCGTCGTCGTCGTACCTCTGGGCCATCTCCGCCAGGCGCCCACGGACGAAGTCGCGGATCTGCGGCTCGGTCTCGGCGACCCGCTTCGGGGAGAACGCCTTGGCCAGCAGCCGCCGCTTCCCGGAGTGCTCTGGCGGGTCCATCATGACGATGGTCGGCGCCAGCCCCAGCTTCTCGATCTCGTCGCGGTAGAAGGTCAGGCCGCTGGCGGAGGAGAACGCCTCGGGGTCGCAGACGGCGGCGTCCACGTCGGCGTAGCGCGACAGCGCCCAGAAGTCCGGGCGCGCCGCCGTGCCGTCTCCGCGGTGGAGGTGGACCGGATCGGTCTCGCGCAACCGCCGGTAACCAGGATAGGGATCGGCAAGGTACGCGGGGTCGAACGGATCGAAGGCGGGCCCGGTCGGTGCGGGCTCGCGCATGGTCTGCACTGGGCGGGTCATGGCCACATTTAACACTCGCTGTTAGGCAATGGGAAGGGGCGATCTAGACTCGGGCGGGTGCCCCGCTCCACCGCCGTCTCACGCCAGCCCCGATCGGCCGCCACCCGGGAGGCCCTCTACCAGGCCGGACTGCGGCGCTTCGCCTCCGACGGCTGGCGCACGGCGCGGATCCGCGACATCGTTGGCGACGCCGGTCAGGGCAACGACTCGGCGATCAACTACCACTTCGGGGGTCGCCTGGGCCTGCTGGAGGACGTGCTGCTCCGCGGGGTCCTGCGCATGGAGGACGAGCGTCGGGCCGATCTGCAGCGGTGGGCGTCGTCGACCCCCGACCTCGCGGAGATCGTCCGGGCGGTGGTGTCACCGTTGGCGGACCTGTTGGACGACGACGAGGGCCGCTGCACGCTCAGGGTGATCGCTCAGGTCGGGGCGCTCGCCGAGGTAGGCCGGACGGTCACCGGCGGACCGGTCGCCGACACCGCACTCCAGGACCAGCTCGAGATGCTGGTGTCGGCCGCGACCGCCCGCTGCGGCAGGGAGTTCGCCGGGCACCGGGTCCGGCAGCTCATCGTGATGCTCACCGCCGAGCTCGCGGTGCGGGCCTGCGACCCCCCTGAGGCCGCGCCGACCCACCGCGAGTACGTGGCCGACCTCGTGGACTGGCTCGCGGGGGGACTCTCCCGACCCGCGCCGCGCTGACCGTCCCCGCTGACCGGCCCCGCCGCCCGGCCCGGCTGCATCGAAAAGAGCGTTCCGGACACCTGCTTCTCGGTGGTCTCAGGTAGCTAGCGCAACACC
>NZ_JAALDX010000115.1 GCF_014145095.1 Dietzia sp. SLG310A2-38A2
TCTGCACCCGGGAGAGCGGCGCGGCCCTCCACTCCTCCCAGAACAAGCCGCTACGGCTGTAGATCGCCGCGTCGGTGGCCTCCCACCGGTGGATGGCCCAGCGCACCCGCGGCACCGCGACCAGCGCCACGGCGGTCGCGGCCGCCCACCCCGTCGCCACGAGCAGAATCCACGGGAACAGAACCAGGCCCAGGACCACCGCCACCACCAATGGTCCTGCCATCCACAGTGCGACCTGCGCCGTCCACCAGCGCCGGCACCGCGGGTCGACACGGTTGCGTGGTGGTCTGAGTCCGATCGGTGATGAGTTCACGGTGTCCAACATAGGGCCCTGTGGAACCCTGGCGGTCATGACACTTCTCCGGCGATACCGGGCAACCGGCGCAGACCTGCCCTTCGGCGATCCGCTCCGCGCACACGGGGTGGCCATGGAGGGATACTTCCTCCGCGTGACCGACCGCGAACGCGGCCGCGCCCTCATAGCGCTCATCGGGATCAACCGGGGGCCGGACGGGCACTGGGCGACGCTCGGCCTGGCGTCCGACGAGGTGCCTTCCCGGTCCGGGACGACCGGGTTCCCCCGGCCGGGGGTCGGCGCGACCTCGTCGTCGTCACCAAGCGAGTCGGCTACGCCCTCACCACGGTCGGGCACGTCGTCTTCTCTCCGCCTGGCCGCCGCGCCCGAGGGGTGGGCCGACCCCGACCGCCTGGGCGCCCGCTCCGGCGACCTGTTCGAGTACCGGCCGGACGGAGTCACCGTGGACATGGGCGAGGGGGCCCGCCTCCACGTGGAGGTCACCGACCCCGTTGAGTGGCCGCACCGCGCGGTCGGCGGGTCGAGCATCTTCCAGGCCGTTCCCGCCCTCAACCAGTACTGGCACCCGTGGCTGCTCGGCGGCCAGGCGAGGGGCTGGGCCGAACTCGACGGTCGGCGCTGGGAGTTCGACGGTGCCGACGTCTACGGGGAGAAGAACTGGGGCGCCGAGGGCTTTCCCGATTCCTGGTGGTGGGGGCAGGCGCAGGGCTTCTCCGAACCGGGCACCTGCGTGGCGTTCGCCGGCGGACAGATCCACTCGGGCCCGCTGCGCACCGAGGTCACGGCCCTGGTGGTACGACTTCCGGATGGTCGGGTGATCCGGCTGGGCAACCCCGTGGTCTCACCGGTCCGCGCCGACGTCGGTGACGACGTGTGGGCGCTCGAGGGCCGTGGCTATGGCTGGAGGATCCGCGTGACCGGGCGGGCGCCGCTGGGTCGGGCCCACGTGCTGCCTGTGCCGTTGCCGTCGGAGAAGCGGAACTCTGCCGGCGCGATCGAGCACCTGTCCGGAGAACTCGAGGTGGAGGTGAGCCGATTCGGGCGCCACGTCTGGAGCGATCACAGTCCGCAGGCCGCACTCGAGCACGGGGGGCTGGATCGTGCCGAGGCGGAGCTGCGGCGTCGCGGCGTTCCGGTGGGGGAGACGGGCGCCGCGCCGGAGTGACTGCGCGCTTGGGTGATCGAACGCCGAGTGACTGAGCGCCGGAATGCGTCAGATCTTGCGCAGGCGCAGACGCTGAATGGAGTGATCGGAGTTCTTCCGCAGTACCAGCGTCGCCCGCGGCCGGGTGGGCAGGATGTTCTCCACCAGGTTCGGCCGGTTGATCGAGGTCCAGATCTCGCGCGCCGCCAACCGGGCCGCCTGGTCGGACAGGTCGGCGTAGTGAGCGAAGTGTGAGCTGGGGTTGGAGAACGACGTGCTGCGCAGTTCGAGGAACCGCTCGACGTACCACTTCTCGATGTCCTCGATCCGCGCGTCCACGTAGAGCGAGAAGTCGAACAGGTCCGAGACCATCAGTCGCGGGCCCGTCTGCAGGACGTTCAGGCCCTCGACGATGAGGATGTCGGGGCGGCAGACCTCGATGGACTCGTCGGGGACGATGTCGTACTTGGTGTGCGAGTACACGGGCGCGCGGACGACCGGGGCACCGGATTTGACCTCGGTGACGAACCTCAGCAGCGCACGCCGGTCGTAGGACTCGGGGTAGCCCTTGCGGTGCATGAGTTGGCGCCGCTGGAGTTCGCGGTTGGGATACAGGAAGCCGTCGGTGGTGATCAGGTCCACTCGGGGGTGGGAGTCCCAGCGGGTCAGCAGCGCGCGCAGCACACGCGCGGAGGTCGACTTTCCCACCGCCACCGAGCCGGCCACCCCGATCACGAATGGCATGGGGGCGTCCACGGTCTCGCCGAGGAACAGGTTGGTGGACTGGAACAGGCGCTGACGGGCCGATACCTGAAGGTGGATGAGCCGGCTGAGCGGCAGGTAGATCTCCGCGATCTCGTCCAGGTCCAGGTGTTCGCCCAGACCGCGCAGTCCCTCGAGGTCCTGTTCGGTGAGCACCATCGGCATGGCTCGCCGCAGTCGACGCCAACTCCGGCGGTCGAACTCCACGTACGGCGAGTAGTCGCCGGCATGTCTGCTCACGATTGCTGATTGTGTCAGGTGCCCACGGGGGAGAGGCCTCCAGGTGCCCTGGCACTAGACTGACGACGACGAGACGAGCCGTGGCCCCAACACGATTCGTACGAAGTGAGAAGCCCACGCGCGAGGAGCAACGATGACCGACCCGAACACCGACGTGTTCACCGCTTCCCTGTCCGAGCTCGATCCGGAGGTCGCCGAGGCGATGGCCGGCGAGCTCGCACGACAGCGAGACACGCTCGAGATGATCGCGTCGGAGAACTTCGTGCCGCGATCGGTCCTGCAGGCACAGGGATCGGTGCTCACCAACAAGTACGCCGAGGGTTACCCGGGCCGGCGCTACTACGGCGGGTGTGAGCACGTCGACGTGGTGGAGAACCTGGCCCGGGACCGCGCCAAGGAGGTGTTCGGCGCCAAGTACGCCAACGTCCAGCCACACGCGGGCGCCCAGGCCAACGCCGCCGTGCTCATGGCGCTGGCGAAGCCGGGCTCCAAAATCATGGGTCTGTCCCTTGCGCACGGTGGTCACCTCACCCACGGCATGAAGCTCAACTTCTCCGGCCAGTTGTACGAGGTCGCCGCCTACGAGGTGGACCCCGAGACCATGCAGGTCAACATGGACACCGTCCGCGAGATGGCGTTGGCGGAGAAGCCGGACGTCATCATCGCCGGGTGGTCGGCGTACCCACGGACGCTGGACTTCGCGGCCTTCCGCGCCATCGCCGACGAGGTGGGGGCCAAGCTCTGGGTGGACATGGCTCACTTCGCCGGCCTGGTGGCCGCGGGACTGCACCCGAGCCCTGTTCCACACGCCGACGTCGTCTCCACCACGGTTCACAAGACCCTGGGCGGGCCGCGTTCGGGCATGATCCTCACCAACGACCTCGAGCTGTTCAAGAAGCTCAACTCGTCGGTGTTCCCGGGTCAGCAGGGCGGGCCGCTCATGCACGCGATCGCCGCCAAGGCCACCGCCATGAAGATCGCCGGCACCGAGCAGTTCCGCGAGCGTCAGCAGCGCACGATCGAGGGCGCCAAGATCCTCGCCGAGCGGCTCACCGCCCAGGACTGCAAGGACTCCGGGGTCTCGGTGCTCACCGGAGGGACCGACGTCCACCTGGTGCTGGTGGACCTCCGCGAGTCCGAGCTCGACGGCCAGCAGGCCGAGGACCTCCTCCACGAGGTCGGCATCACCGTCAACCGCAACGCCGTGCCGTTCGACCCGCGTCCGCCGATGGTCACCTCCGGTCTGCGCATCGGTACCCCGGCCCTGGCCACCCGTGGCTTCGAGGCCGAGGACTTCCGCGAGGTCGCGGACATCATCGGCACCGCCCTCGCCGCGGGCACGGCTGCCGACGTCACCGCCCTGCGTGAGCGTGTGTCCGCGCTGGCCGCGTCGAAGCCGCTGTACGAGGGCCTCGAGGACTGGACGATCCTGGGCTGAGACCCGGCCGGAAACGAAGAAACCCCCGCAGTGAGGCTGCGGGGGTTTCTGCTGTTCCGGGGGAGACGCGAGCTCCGGGTCAGTCCGTGAATCGGACCCGCGGGGTGCGACAGATGAGCAGGCGACGGACCTTGTCCTCCGCGGTGAGCTGAGCGCTGGCGTTGAAGCTCGCCTCGAAGTCGCCGCCCCGCCGCGTCTCGCCCAGACAGAGTTCGGTGTCGCCGACGCGGGCGCCGCTGAGGATGTGATGGGTGAGGACGCTCTTCTCACGCTGGGCGAGGTAGACCTCGAGCGCCGCCCGGTCGCCGTGGAACTCCGCTGCCGACTCGCCCTTGGAGAACTGGATGGAGAGTTGGAAGTCGGCGGTGATGTGGTCGAGGACCCTGTCGGGATCGTCTGAGTCCATGATCTCGAACCAGGCGTGCAGTAGCGGGGTGCTGGTGGTCATGTGATGCTCCGATGTCAGTCGTGGGTGGGGGAGGCCGGGTCAGTGGCGGCGAGGGTGGGGGAGGCGAGCCCGAGCTCCGGGTCAAACGCGACCTGGTAGCCGGTGATCAGCCCGTCGTCGTCGATCCGGGCGGACGCGAGGAAGTGGCCGGTGATCGTGAGGCCGTCCTCGACCACGGCGCCGTAGACGAACTCGAGCTCGCCGGTGCGGGTGGAGTGGGTGGGAACGTGGCGCCGGTCGACGGGGCCCCGCCCCTCCAGGTATCGACGGACTCCGTCACGGTCCGTACCGCGGACGGCGGAGCCGGGTAGGAGGATGGCGAAGGAGACGTCCGACGACAGCAGGGCGAGGCCGGCCTCGAGGTCTCCCGAGTCCACCCGGGAGTAGTACGTGACGAGGGTGGAGTCGGACAGGGTGGAGTCGGGTGCGGGGGAGTCGGGCACAGTCATGAATCGAACTTAGTTTAGTAGTGGCCCGGATCTCAAGAGCTTGCGTGATCCGCCTCACTATGTTGTCATGGTCTGAATTGAACTCAACTCAGGTTCAGTGGAGGAGAGGACATCCCGTGACCCAGCAGACACGGACCGCACGACCCGAGGCCGACCCGTCGATCATCCTGCCGACCCCGGAGCGCGACGAGCTGCGCACGGTCGTCGCCCAGTTCGTGGCCCGGCACGGCTCCCACGAGGCGGTCCGGCAGTCGACCGAGTCCGATACGGGCTACTCGGAGGCCCGGTGGCGCAAGCTCAACGAGGAACTGCAGGTCGCCGCACTCGCCGTGCCTGAGCACCTGGGAGGGCACGGCTTCGGGTTCGCCGACCTGGGCGTGGTTCTCGAGGAGACCGGGGCCGCCCTGTTGCCGGAACCCGTCCTGGTCAGTGCCGTGGTGGCCGGTCAGGCGCTGGTCCGGGCCGACGACCCGGACTCGGTGAGCGATCTCCTCGGAGCGGTCATGGAGGGAAGCCGGACGATCGGGGTGTCGCTCGACGGGCAGGTCACCTTGTCGGCGGACACCGTGGCGACGGGCGGAGCCGGTCCCGTCGTCAACGGGATCGTCGAGGGCGTCCTCTGGGGGCAGGCGGTCGATTCGCTGGTGGTGGTGGCGGCTTCCGGTGAGCAGACAATGCTCGTGGTGGTGGACCTCGCCGACGCGGAACGCCGGGACCGGGAGGTCGTCGATCTCACCCGGCGTCGCGCCGACCTGCATCTGGTGGACTCGCCCGCGCGGGTCCTCGTCGATGCCGCACGGGTCGTGGACGTCGTTCGCGAATTGAACCTCATCACGCGCGCGACGCTGGCCGCCGAGCACGCGGGAATCGCCGCTCGGCTGCTGGACGACACTGTCGCCTACGTCAGCCAGCGACATCAGTTCGGACGCTCGATCGGGTCGTTCCAGGCCATCAAACACCGCCTGGCGGACATGCTGGTCGATCGTGAGCGGGCCCGATCCGCTGCGATGTACGCCCTCGCCGTCCTCGACGAGGATGCCGCCTCCGATGTCGACCTGGCCGTGGCGGTCGCGTCGGCGGTCTGTGCGGACGCCGTCAGGAGGAGTGCCTACGAGGCGATCCAGTTGCACGGCGGGATCGGATTCACCTGGGAACACTCCGCCCACTTCTATCTGCGCCGCGCTCTCGGGGACGAGGGCGCGTTCGGGGGCGGCCGGGAGGCCCGGCGGTCGATCGCGGACCTCGTCGGGGTCTAGGGATGACCATGTCGGAACCCACGGCCGGGACCACGCCCGCGCCCCCCGGCGCCCACGAACTCATCACCACCACCCGCGCCGTGCGCCGCCGTCTCGATCTGGGGCGCGAGGTGGACTCGCGAGTGCTGGAGGAGTGCGTCTCCGATGCCCTCCAGGCGCCCCAGGGATCCAACCTCATGCGCACCGAGTTCGTCGTGGTGCGCGATCCCGACCGCATCGACCGACTCGGCCGGATCTACCGCGAGGAGTTCGACGGCTTCTACCGCGCCAGTGACGTGGGGTTGTTCAACCGGGTGGACTCCGACCCCCGGCACGCGGCCCAGAGCAGACGGACCAGGGACTCCGCGGAGCACCTCGCGGCCGTGATGTCCCGGGTGCCGGTGATCGTCATCCCCTGTCTGACCCCGCGGTTGGCCGAGGGGGATGTCCTCAACGCCAAGCACCGGCTCGCGACCGTGTATCCGACCGTGTGGAACTTCATGCTCGCGGCGCGACTGCGCGGACTGGGTACCTGTTGGACAGGGATGACCCTCGGTCGCGAGGACGAGGTCGCCGAGATCGTGGGGATCGATCCCACGCAGGTGGAGCAGGTCTGCATGATCCCGGTGGCCCACTACACCGGAACCACCTTCCGCCCCGCCTGGCGGCCACCGGCGGAGGAGTTCATCCACTGGGACCAGTGGTGAGCGCCGGGGCGGGCGCCCACCGATCGCAGGCGCGCCCGCTCCGGCTCGAGCGGGCGTTCCGGGCCCTGGAGGCGGTCCAGCTCACCAACGCGGTGGCCGTGTGGATCCATGTCGTCTCCGTCCAGTGGGTCCTCACCGAACGCGGTGAGTCCGCGTCGGTGATCTCGCTCGCGCCCGCGGCCATGGCGGTGCCTTTCCTGGTACTCGCGCTGCCGGTCGGGGTGGTCGCGGGGTACGCCTCGCGCAAGAAGATGATGGCGCTGGCCACCGTGGTGTCGGCGGCGTCCGCGGTGGCCGCGACGGCGCTGACGGTGACGGGAACCGACGATGCGCTTCCGATGATCCTCTCCGTCCTGCTCGTCGGCACCGCCCTGGTGGTGGTGGGCGTCTCATGGCAATCGCTCCTGCCGGAGACCGTGGACCGCCGGATGATCCCCACAGCGGCACTGGTCGACGGTGCGGTGTTCAACCTCGCCCGCTCGCTCGGCCCGCTCCTGGCGGGTCTCGGCCTCGGGCTCGCCGGCGCGGAGTGGGCGTTTGTGGTGGTCGCCGTCCTGTCCGTCGGATGTGCGCTCACGTTGTGGCGCATGGAGCGGAGGTCCCCTGACCGGACCGCCCCGCGGCGGGCGATCATGCCCGAGATCTCCGGGGCGGTGCGGTTCGTGGCCCACTCGGCGTGGACCACACGTCTGCTGTTCCAGCTCTTTCTCTTCGGGGTCCCGTCCAGTGCTCTCTGGGCGCTCATCTCGCTGGCCGTCCACGACCGTCTCGGGATGGGCGCGGACGGATTCGGGGCGCTCATGGCGCTGATCGGCGCCGGGGCCGTCGTGGCGGTCGTGGGTTTCGGCGGGTTGCGGAGGCGGTTGAGGGTCACGGTGTTCGCTGCGTGCGGCGCCGTCGTCTACGCCGCCGCCCTGGCGGTGCTGGCGGTCTCGACGTCGCCGGTCGTGGTCGCGATCGCCATGCTCTTCGCCGGCGCGGCCTGGGTGAGTGTGCAGAGTTCGTGGATGTCGATGGGGCACCAGTTCTTCCCGGACTGGATCCGGCCCAGGCTGATCGCGTTCATCCTGCTGACGGTCCAGGGGACCCAGGCGGCGGGATCGCTCCTGTGGGGGGTCGTGGCCGACGCCGCCGGACTGCAGGCCGCTCTCCTCGCGGCAGCCGGGTTGATGGTGATCAGCTGCGTATCGCTCCTGTTCGTCGGGCTGGGCGCCGAGAAGGGGATCGAACCGGTCCTCGTCTCCGAGCTCGGTGGGCCGGCGGGGCCGTCCGGTGAGACCACCGACCCGGGTATGTCTCTGGGCGACCCATCGGGACCGGTGGTGGTCCGCTACGAGTACCGGGTGCCGGAGGATCGCACGCAGGAATTCCTCACCGCGATGCGCGATCTGCGGCGTTCGCGGCTCCGATTGGGGGGTCGGCACTGGCGACTCGAGCACCCGACCGCAGAACCGGGACTGTTCGTCGAGACGTACCGGGTGAGGAGCGGAGAGGAGTTCGCTGAGCAGGAACACCGGCGCCTCACCGTCCCGGAGACCCGGCTGCGGCACCGGGTGGAGTCGCTGGTCGCCGGGGCGGTCGAGGGGCCGAGGGTGAGGAGAGGTCCCAAATAGGTGAACTGACTTCAGTTAAGATGCTATGGTGGTCCACATCGCAGCAGCCGAACCCCTCCGGGAGCCACGAATGCAGAACGCCGTCGATCTTCTCGTCATCGGTGCCGGCATGGCCGGCCTCACCGCTGCCGCCCGCGCCACCGACCGCGGAGCGCGCGTCGTGGTGGTGGAGAAAGCCGAGGAGATCGGCGGATCCGCGCGGTTCGCAGGATATGCCTGGACGGCGCCCACGCGGCAGATCATGGCGGAGATCAACCCCCATGGGGACGAGGCACTGCGCAACGCGGTCGTCGACGACTTCGCCGCCGGGCTCGACTGGATCCGCGGCCGGGGCGTCGACTGCGCGGACGGTGTCCCGGTCCTGCGGTACGGCGTCGGCCACGCGTTCGACACCAACCAGTACCTCGACGCCTGTGCCCGCGAGATCAGGGCCGCCGGGGGTGCGGTCCACACGGGCGCGAACGTCCAGGGCCTCCTTGCGGAGGACGGCGCGGTGGTCGGGGCCACCGTGCGGACCGGTGCCGACGGCGAGGTCCGCGAGATCAGAGCGCGACGAGTCCTCCTGGCCACCGGGGGGTTCCAGGCCGACGCGGAACTCGTGGAGCGACACCTGCACCCGCTCGCCTCGCGCCTCCCGCTCCGCTCCAACCCGCACAGCGACGGCGGGGGCCTGAGACTGGCGGAGTCCGTGGACGCCGCCATCGGCTTCGACGACGCGGGTTTCTACGGGCACCTCATCCCGTCGGGGTTGGGATTCCGGGACTCCGGCGACTTCGTGGGGATCTCCCTCTACTACTCCGAGCATGCGCTCCTGTTCAACCTCCGCGGAGAGCGCTTCGTCGACGAGACGCAGGGCGACCACCTCACCGCGATGGCTCTGATGGAGCAGCCCGAGGCCCGAGGCCTGCTGGTCGCCGACGAGCGGGTCTACCGCGACTGGATCTGTGGCTCGTACGTCGAGGGCGCGGTCGCGGTGGACAAGTACACCGAGGCGTCCAAGCGCGGGGGGCGGTGTGGAGTGGCCGAGACCCTGGAGGAGTTCGAGTACCTCCCCGAGGAGTGGGGTTATGACGGCGCCGTGATCGCCGAGGAGATCCGCCGGGTGAACGAGGCCGGGCAGAAGGTCCTGCCGCCCCGGGAGTACGACTTCGCGCCGCTCGACCGGGGGCCGTACTACATCATCGAGACCACCCCCGCGGTGACGTTCCCGTTCGTGGGGATCCGGATCGGCGCCGACTCCTCGGTCCTGCGCGCCGACGGCACGGTGATCCCGGGTCTGCTCGCCGCGGGATCGGACACCGGCGGGGTGTACCGCCGCGCGTACGCCGGCGGCCTGGCCACCGCGCTGGTGTTCGGGTTGCGG
>NZ_JAALDX010000116.1 GCF_014145095.1 Dietzia sp. SLG310A2-38A2
CGCCGGCCCCAGGGCGTCCTCCAGTCCGGGGACCGTGAAGTGGCAGTGGCGGAACGCCTCCGCCAGTGCCGGCGCGAGCCGGGTGAGTGTGGGCACTGACGGTGTCACTGGGCGGGATCGCTCTCATCGGGTCGGTCGGCGCGGTCAGGGGTCCCGGACGCGGGTCTCTCGCGTGCCGGGCCCTCGTGTGCCGGGTTCTCACCGGCCGGGCCCTGGTGCGACGGTCCCGCCACGAGCCCCGGCGGCACCGCGTAGGGCGTGTGGTTGGACAGCGCACCGGCGGTGTACATGCGTGCCTGCCCCTTGGGCAGCGGCGGCCTGTCGTTGGCGCTGATCACCGCGATCCAGGGGATCGGGATGGACCCCGCGACGATGGCCAGTGCGATCCACGGGTTGTTCCAGAGGGCCAGGGAACCCGCGGCGAGGAGCAACGCCGGGATCCGGATGGACATCAGGAGGAAGTATCGCTTCTTCCGCGCCGCGAGCTCGTCCCGATAGGACTCCCGCGCGGCGGTGATCAGAACGGGCCTCGCGGTGCCGTCCCGATCCTTGGACCGCTTGCGACGGGAGTCGGGTGCCATGGCCCCCAAGGTACTCCGGCGTTGGCGCGCCGACCGTGGCGTGCGGCATCATGAGGGGGTGAGCACCACCCGGACCAAGACACTAGAGCGTCCCGAGGTCACCACGACCGAGGAGACGCAGGACGACGCGCCCAAGTTCTTCCACTACGTGGACAAGAGCAAGATCGCCGAGAGCGCGGTCATGGGCTCCTACGTGATCGCCCTGTGCGGCGAGGTGTTCCCGGTCACCCGGTCCGCCAAGCCCGGCTCTCCGGTGTGCCCGGAGTGCAAGCGCGTCTACGAGACCCTGAAGCCTGGTGAGTGAACCCGGCGCGGTCCCGGGCACCGAGGAGCAGACCGCAGACACCGCCGCGGCGACCGCGGGCGCGCCACTGCGCGCCTGGCAGCGGACCGCGCTGCGCAAGTACCTCATGGCACGGCCGAAGGACTTCCTCGCCGTGGCCACCCCCGGCGCCGGTAAGACGACGTTCGGTCTGCGAGTGGCCACCGAACTCCTGGCCGACCGGACGGTCGACGCGATCACGGTGGTGGCCCCCACCGAGCACCTCAAGTTCCAGTGGGCCGAGGCCGCCGCGAGGGCCGGAATCGCGCTCGATCCCGAGTACTCCAACTCCTCGGGCGCTCTCGCGCCGGAGTACCACGGCGTGGTGGTCACCTATGCCCAGGTGGCCTCACACCCCTTCAAACACCGCGAACGGACCGCATCCCGCCGAACGCTGGTGATCCTCGACGAGATCCACCACGGCGGGGACGCCAAGAGCTGGGGAGACGGCATCCGCGAGGCGTTCGACGACGCCGAGCGTCGCCTGTCCCTGACCGGCACACCGTTCCGATCGGACGACAGTCCCATCCCGTTCGTCACCTACGAACCCGACGGCCAGGGACATCAGCGGTCCAAGGCCGACCACTCCTACGGCTACGCCGACGCCCTGGCCGACGGCGTCGTGCGACCCGTGGTCTTCCTGGCCTACTCGGGGGAGGCACGCTGGCGCACCAACGCCGGCGAGGAGTTCTCCGCCCGGCTCGGCGAACCGCTCAGCGCGGACCAGAACTCCCGCGCCTGGCGGGTGGCGCTGGATCCCCACGGCGATTGGATGCCGGCGGTGCTCCAGGCTGCACACACCCGGCTCCGGCAAATCCGTGCGGGCGGCGTGCCCGACGCCGGTGGGCTGGTGATCGCCACCGACCAGGAACGCGCTCGCGAGTACGCGGCGCTGCTCACGGAGATCACCGGGCGGGCCCCCGTCGTCGTCCTGTCCGACGACCCCACGGCCTCGAGCCGGATCGGCACGTTCTCCGCCTCGACGGACGAGTGGATGGTCGCCGTCCGCATGGTCTCGGAGGGTGTGGACGTGCCGCGACTGAGCGTGGGGGTGTACGCCACCAGCGCCTCCACACCCCTGTACTTCGCCCAGGCCATCGGACGGTTCGTCCGGTCCCGGAGGCCGGGGGAGACCGCGTCGGTGTTCCTGCCGTCGGTCCCGGTCCTGCTGCAGCTCGCCTCCCAGATGGAGGCCCAGCGGGATCACGTCCTGGGCAAGCCCCACCGCGAGGACGGGCTCGAGGACGAGCTGCTGGCGCAGGCCAACCAGCAGCAGGACGAGCCCGACGCGGACGACGAGGACAAGGGCTACATCTCCCTCGGCGCGGACGCCGAACTCGACCAGATCGTCTACGAGGGGTCCTCCTACGGCACGGCCACGTTCGCCGGAAGCGAGGAGGAGGCCGACTACATCGGACTTCCCGGGTTGCTCGGCGCGGACGACGTCAAGGCCCTCCTGCGTCAGCGGGAGAAGGAGCAGATCCGGCGGTCCTCCGGCGAGGGGGCCTCCGCACCCGGGGCCGTGGCGGTGGTGGGCGTGGGGACGGACCCGACCATCTCCGGCACCACCCTCCCGGGCAACGCCGGGGGTCCGGGCGCGCACGCGGGTGCGGCGGA
>NZ_JAALDX010000117.1 GCF_014145095.1 Dietzia sp. SLG310A2-38A2
CGCCCCGGCCAGTCGCTGCGCGCGCTCGCGGACGTCCTCGTCCAGCAGCAGCTCCCGGCACGGGAACAGCACGGCCGAGGAGACCTCGCCCTCGGGCAGGGAGCGCTGGTCGGCCACAGAGAACTCGCGGATCTCGGCGATCGTGTCCCCGTCGAACTCCACGCGCAGCGGGTGGTCCGCGGTGGTGGGGAACACGTCCACGATGCCGCCGCGCACCGCCACGTCGCCGCGGCGGGCCACCATGTCCTCGCGGCTGTAGGCGAACTCGGTCAGGGTCGCCAGTAGATCGGACGGGTCGAGCTCGGCGCCGCGGGTCAACCTGATCGGCTCCCGGCGGGCCGCCCCCGGGGAGATGGGCTGCACCACCGACCGCGCCGCCGCCACGACGATCCTCGGTGCCCGTCCCCCCATCACCGAGTTCAGGACCTGCAGCCGGCGACCGATCGTGTCGGAGGCGGGCGACAGGCGCTCGTGCGGAAGCGTCTCCCAGCTCGGGAACTGCGCCACGGCCTCGTGTGACGGGCCCGGGTCGTCGAACAGTCCCGCCAGTTCGTCGGCCAGCTCCTCACACTCGCGCTCGGTGGCCGTCACCACCAGCAGCGGCGAACGCTCGGCCAGTGCCGCCACCAGGAACGGCCGCAGGGACTCCGCCGACCGGACCACGGCGGAGTCCCGGTCCAGTCCCGCCCGCAGATCGGCCAGCGCCGGGTTCGCTGCGACCGCCCCGGCCAGGCCGGACAGAGCTGCGGTGGTGGGGCTGCTGACAGTGGTGGTCACGCGTGTGAGTCCTCCAGGTGGGGTGGGCGCGGCGGACGTGGCCGCACGGAAAGCACCAGTGTAATCAGCATCCGGCGGCGGAGCGCGGGGCCACCTCAGGCCCCCTGCGGTGGCGCCACGGTCTCGGCGCAGAGCCACTACAAGGGGGCGGCACCGGCTGGAGTGTTACGGCGGCGCCGGATGCGTTGTTCCAATCGCAACCACCCGGTAACGGACCGACACGCGGCGGTAACGGTGCGGGCGTGTACTCGCTGCCATGTCACCGGAACCCCTTCGGTGACCCCGTCCCCGAGGAGCCCACAGTGCCCGAGTTCGACGCCACCATCACCGAGAACATCGCCGCCTCCCTCAAGGAGATCCCGCACCCGTCGCTGCCCAAGGGCACCAACATCTACGGCGGCACCAAGATCTTCCCGGACTACAAGGCCGAGGAGGGGGAGTCGTACTTCACGCTCGTGCACGGCATCGCACACGAGTCCTCCGTGTCCTTCGTCGCCGTCCTCCAGGCCACCCGTGCCCTGCGCAAGGGATTCGAGTCGGCCATCTACTTCTACGGCCCCGGCGCGATCAACTGCCTGGCCACCCGCGGATTCCCGACCACCGGCGACTCCGGCTTCCCCGGCGAGCAGAACATCAACGAGTCCCTCGAGTCGTTCATCTCCGAGGGCGGGACCGTGTTCTGCTGCCGCTTCGGGCTCGGGCTCCACGGCGGTCGCGAAGAGGACCTGATCGAGGGCGTGATCCCCGCGCACCCGCTCGACGTGCAGGACGCCCTGATCCACTACGCCCGTAAGGGCGCCATCATCAACTCGACCTACATGGTCTGATGCCATGACCACCATCGGTTCCGTCGCGGCCAACTTCACCCGCGACCTCGAACAGAACTACCGGACCATCGCCCACTACACACAGATCGCCCGCGAGGGCGGCGTCGACTTCCTGGTCTTCCCCGAGGCCGCCATCGGGGGGTACCTCTCCAGCCTCGGCAACCACGGCGACACCACGCCCACGTCCCGGTCGCTGCCCCCCGCCATCCGGCTCGACGGCCCCGAGATCGCGCGGGTGCAGGAGATCATCGGAGACCTTGTGGTCGCCATCGGCTTCTGCGAGCTCGACGACGACGGGGTGAGCCGCTACAACGCCGCCGCGGTCCTCGACGGCCACCGGGTCTACGGCACCTACCGCAAGGTCCACCAGCCGCTCGGGGAGAACATGTCCTATGCCTCCGGCGGCGACTATGGGGTGTTCGACACCCCGGTCGGGCGGGTGGGTCTGCAGATCTGTTACGACAAGGCGTTCCCCGAGGCCGCGCGCGTCATGGCACTGCAGGGCGCCGAGATCATCGCCTCCCTGTCCGCGTGGCCGGCGGCACGCACCGCCACCGCCGCCAACCTCCAGGAGGACCGCTGGACCTACCGGTTCAACCTCTTCGACTCCGCGCGGGCGCTGGACAACCAGGTGTTCTGGGTGGCCTCCAACCAGGCGGGGACGTTCGGGTCCCTTCGGTACGTCGGCAACGCCAAGATCGTCGACCCCGGCGGGAACGTCCTGGCCACCACGACCCTCGATGAGGGCCTGGCGGTCGCCGAGGTCGACGTGGCGGGGACCTTCGCGGCCATGCGCGCCGGGATGTTCCACCTGCGCGATCGGCGCCCCGACGTGTACGGGTCGCTGGTCGAGGTCAGCGACCCGGCCGACGAGAGGACGCTCGCCAGTGCCTGAGATGAGCTTCGCCGTCCGGTGGCCCGACGGGACGGTCCGGGACTACTATTCCCCTAGCCTGGTGATCCACGACCACCTCACGGTCGGCGACCGCCTGAGCGTGGCCGAGTTCCGCCGCCGGGCCACCGACGGGCTCACCGAGGCGGGCGAGCGGGTCCGCGCGCGCTACGGCTTCCTCTGCAGTTCCGCTGCCGACACCGCCGCCCAGGTGGCCTCCGCGTCCCGCGCCCACCCCGGGGAAGCCCTGGTCGAGGTCGTCTCCATGCACCCCCCGCTGCCCTTTGCGTCCCAGCCCTCCGCCTACCCATCCCCCGCGGAGGCGCCCTCCGCCTCCCCGGACCCCCAGGAGCACTCATGAGCACCACGCAGTTCTCCCCCGGCGCCCATGTCCCGGTGCTCGTCATCGGCGGCGGCCAGGCCGGTCTCTCGGTGAGCCATCACCTCGGCACCGCGGGCGTCGACCACCTGGTGGTGGAGAAGCAGACCGCAGTCCACGCCTGGGCCGACACCCGGTGGGACTCGTTCACGCTCGTCACGCCCAACTGGCACTGCCGGCTCCCCGGTTACCGCTACGAGGGCCCCGACCCGGACGGGTTCATGACCCGCGACCAGGTGGTCGAGTGGCTGCACGGGTGGCTGGAGACCTTCGAC
>NZ_JAALDX010000118.1 GCF_014145095.1 Dietzia sp. SLG310A2-38A2
GCGTCGTGGTGGGTCGCGGCGGGATGACCTGCATCGCGGTCAACGAGCACCAGCACCTGGAGCGGGCCGCCGGGCCGGAGGATCCGCGGGGCCTGATCACGCTGAGGTGACCCGGCATCCGATCACCTCGAGGTGACGGAAGAGCGGCCCCGGCCGCCGTATCGTACGACTGTGGCGGCCGGACACGGTGGCCGTCCGACTGTCAGGAGAGCCCCGATGCCCACATTCCAGCGCGGTCACACGACCATCGCCTACACCGACACCGGCGTCCCCGCCGGTCGTGAGGACGCTCCCGTGGTGTTCTTCGCCCACGGTCTGCTCTTCTCCGGGTGGATGTTCCAGCACCAGATCGCCCACCTGCGGGACAGGTACCGGTGCGTGACCATCGACTTCCGTGGTCAGGGCGACTCGCCCCGCGCGCTCGGTGGGTACGACATGGACACGCTGACGGTGGACGTCAGCGAACTCCTCCGGCACCTGCAGATCCCCGTGGTCAACTTCGTCGGCTTGTCCATGGGTGGCTTCGTCGGGATCCGGCTCGCGGCCCGCAACCCCGAGGTCGTGCACTCCCTCACCCTGCTCGACTCCGCCGCCACCGCGGAGGAGCCGGCCAACCGCAGCAAGTACAAGACGCTGTCCAAGGTGTACCGCGTCGCCGGAATGAAGCCGTTGCGGTCCCGCGTGGCGCCGATCATGCTCGCCGACCGCAATCTCTCGGCACCCTGGGTCGAGGAGTGGATGGCGATGCTCGAGCGCACCGACCGCGCCGGCCTGGTCAAGGCCATCGAGTCGGTCGCGGACCGTGATCCGTGCGAGGACGAGGCCATCCGGATCATCGCTCCGACGCTGGTCGTGGTGGGTGCGGAGGACGCGGCCACGCCGCCGGAGAAATCGCGTCGGATAGTCGAGCTCATCGCCACCACGAGCTTCCACGAGATCCCCGGTGCGGGTCACTCGCCGACCATGGAACGGCCCGACGAGGTCAACGCCATCCTCGAGGCGTTCCTCTCCGAATACAACGCGTGAGGGCGAGGGAGACGATGACAGCCGAGAGCACCGCGGCGAGCAGAGGCACGTCCACCGGAGGCTGGGTGGGCGTGCTGACGGGAAAGCTCACCGCGTGGGTGATCCTCGCGGCGGTCCTGCTCGTGTCCGGCGCCGTCTTCGCGCTCGCGTCGTCCGAAGGCGCGTCCGAGGCACCCCAGACGCTGCCGGACACCTCCGAGGCCGCCCTCGTCTCCCAGATCCAGCAGGAGTTCCCCGATTCGGGGTCGGTGCCGGCGGTGCTGGTGGTCACCCGCGAGGACGGCGGAGAGCTGGGCCCGCAGGGGGTCGCCGCGGCCGTGGGAGCGGGTGAGCGGATGGCGGAGGTCGTCGGCGCCGCGCCCCAGGGCCCGATCCCGTCCGAGGACGGCGCCGCCGCGCTGGTCCTGGTGCCGGTCGAGGCCGAGTCGATCTCCAATGAGCAGGGCAGTGAGCTCGTCCGCGACATGCGTGACGCCATCGCCGACGGACTCGACCCCGGTCTGGAGGCGCAACTCACCGGCGGGCCCGCCTTCGCCGCAGATACCGCCGCCGCCTTCGAGGGCGCGGACTTCCGTCTCCTGGCCGCCACGGCGACGGTCGTCGCGGTGCTCCTGATCATCACCTACCGCTCGCCGGTCCTGTGGCTCGTCCCGCTCGTCGTGATCGCCGTCGCCGACCGGGTGGCCTCCCTGTTGGTCGCCACGGTCGGCGAGGCCGTCGGTGTGACCGTCGACGGCTCCACCTCCGGCATCGTCTCGGTCCTGGTGTTCGGAGCCGGTACCAACTACGCGCTGTTGTTGGTCTCCAGATACCGCGAAGAGCTGCGGAGGACCGAGAACCGGCGACAGGCGTTGCGTGATGCGTACCGTGGCGCGGTCCCCGCCATCATCGCCAGCAACATCACCGTCGTGCTGGCACTGCTGATGCTGCTCTTGGCGACCCTGCCCAACTACCGTTCGCTCGGGATCTCCGCCGCCGTCGGTCTGCTCGTCGCCCTGGCGTACGCCCTCGTGGCGCTGCCGGCGGCTCTGGCGGTGTGCGGTCGTGGGTTGTTCTGGCCGTTCGTCCCCCGACCGGGGCGCGATTCCGCGCGCACCGGCGCGCGCTCCCGGTCGGCCGCCCCCACGACCCCCGAGGACTTCCGCGAGGACGTCCCGTCCGGCGTCTGGGGCCGTATCGCCTCCGGTGTGGTCAGGCGTCCCGTCCGCGTCCTGATCTCGTGCGTGCTGATCCTGGTGATCCTCGCGTTCGGACTGCTGGGCACACGGATCGGTCTGAGCCAGACCGAGCAGTTCCGCACGCCGTCCGAAGCCGCGGCCGGTCTGGAGACCGCCGCCGAGCACTTCCCGGCCGGCGTCACCGACCCGGTCACCGTGCTCGCCCGGACCGGCACCGAGGCGGAGGTCCTCGAGGTGGTCGAGGGTGTGGAGGGAGTGGTGTCCGCCATGCCGGCCGGCGAGTCGGGGACCGGGTGGAGCCGCATCACGGTGACCCTCGACGCCGCCCCCGCGACCGACCGGTCGGAGGACAGCGTGGTGGCGTTGCGCTCCGCGGTCGACCAGGTCCCCGGATCCGAGGCGATCGTCGGCGGATCTGTCGCCGAGGGCGTCGACACCTCCGACGGCAACCTGCGCGACCTCGCGCTGATCGCACCACTGATCCTCCTGGTGGTGTTCGTCGTCCTGGTACTGGCGCTACGGGCGTTGATCGCGCCGCTGCTCCTGTTGGGCGCGACGGTGTTGTCGTCGCTCGCGGCGCTCGGACTGGGGACCTTCGTCACCACCCAGATCCTGGGCTTCCCCGGACTGGACGTGTCCGTGCCGCTGTACAGCTTCCTGTTCCTCGTCGCACTCGGCGTGGACTACTCGGTGTTCCTGATCATCCGGGCCCGGGAGGAGGCGGCCACGCACTCGACCCGGGAGGCCATGGTTCGTGCCGTCGCCCTCACCGGTGGCGTGATCACCTCCGCGGGAATCGTGCTGGCCTCGGTGTTCGTGGTGCTGGGCGTCCTGCCATTGATCGTGCTCACCCAGGTCGGCGTGATCGTTGCCCTCGGCGTGCTGCTGGATACGTTCGTCGTGAGGACTCTCGTCGTGCCGGCACTGTTCACCCTGGTCGGGGAGAGGGTCTGGTGGCCGGGCGACCCCCGCCGCGGTGTCACGCCCGTCGGCGAGCCCGCCACCGTCGGTTCAGACGACTCCGCTTCCGCCACCACAGTCCCGGACGACTCCGCTCCCGCCAACACCGCCGACACAAAGGAGTTCCACCCATGACCACCTCGCGCCGTTCCCGGTTCCGTTCACTCGCCACCGCTCTCATCGTGGCTCCGCTCCTGGCGTCCGGGCTCGGGGCCGCTCCCGTCGCCGGGGCGCAGGACCTGACCGATGGGGGCCGACTCGGCGGGGGCTCCTCGCAACTGCAGGTGCCCGAGGGCATCGCGGTGGGGTCGATCGGCGGCCCCGAGCTGCAACAGGTCGGGTACGTGGACCCCGACCGATTCGTGGGCACCTGGTACCAGGTCGCGGCGATCCCACAGCCGTACACCCTGCAGTGCACCAACGACACGACCGCCGAGTACGCACGAATCTCGCCGGACACGATCTCGGTGCGCAACTCCTGCGGTTCGGCGATCAGCACTGACTCGGTGATCGAGGGGGAGGCGACGATCCGCGACACCGGAACCAACGCCTCCCTGCGCGTGAACTTCCCGCAGGTGCCGTTCCAGGACGAGAACGGACCGGTCAACTACCGCATCACCTACCTCGCGGACGACTACTCGGTGGCGATCGTCGGCGACCCGAGCCGGTCCTCCGGCTTCGTGTTGAGCCGCGACCCCGCCCTCGGGGCGGCCCAGTGGTCCACCGTGCGTGACGTCGTCGAGTCGCGCGGCTGGTGGCCGTGCGCGTTCCTGACCGTTCCGATGGCCGGCGGGCGGGGCGACGTCACCCCGCTGTGCCTTCTCCCCTGAGAGAGGGATCGATGAGCATCGACCTCAGTTGTACGATCCAGGCCGGTGCGGACGAGGCGTGGGACTACCTCGCCTCACCGGGTGCCTTCGTCCGGATCTCCCCGCCGTTCATGCCGCTGCGGCCCGTGAGCCAGGCCGACTCGCTGAGGGACGGTGTGGCCGTGCTCGAACCGAGGTCCGCGCTCCCCGGGCCGCTGGGGGTGCGGTTCGGTCCGCGCTGGATCGCGCAGCACGACCCCGCCGGGTACGTCGAGGGTGAGCGTTTCGTGGACCGCTGCGTCTCCCAGCCCTACGCCGGTCTGACGGGGTGGGTCCACGAGCACACCGTCACCGAGGGTCCGGACGGGACCGCCGTGCTGGGTGACCGGGTGAGCGCCCGCGTGCCGGGACCCCTCCTCTCCCCGGTGTTCGCCTACCG
>NZ_JAALDX010000119.1 GCF_014145095.1 Dietzia sp. SLG310A2-38A2
GTCCCGGACGGTGGCGCCGACCAGCCACCGGCCGGGGGTGGCTCCCGGCGCCTCGATGACGATCCGGGCCGCTTCGACGCCGCGCCGACCGGAGCGGGTCTTGTCGACGTCGGCCAGTCGCGGGCCGGAACCGTAGCGACGGTTGCGGAAGACGAGGCTGGCCACACCGGTGGCCGCGACCAACAGGACGGTGATCTCGCCGAGGGTGTCCCACGCGCGGATGTCGACGAGGGTGACGTTGACGGCGTTGGCGCCGTTGCCGATCCGGTAGGCGATGTCGGGGAAGACGAGCGAGACGGCGGGGTGCTGGCGCGCGTTGATCGCGTAGGCGCCGGTCACCACCACGAGCAGCCCGACGCCGATTCCGAGCCAGGCCCGGAGCCGGCGGAACCCGTTGGAGAGCGGTACCTCGGCGGGCATCGTGCGCAACACCAGCACGAACGCGACCATGAGGAGCGTCTCGACCAGCGCCTGCGTGAGCGCGAGGTCCGGGGCGCCGTGGAAGGCGAAGATCACGGCGAGCCCGTAGCCGGTGACGGACATGCAGATCACCGCGGCGAGACGGTTGCGCAGCACCGCGGCGGCCACCGCGGCGAGCGCCATGGGGATCATGACGATCAGCACGACCGGGTTCGCGGACAACTCCATGCGCAGGCCCTCGCGAGTGCCGGCGAGGAGTGAGACGAATGGGAACACCACGAGGGTGACCAGGATGATCCCGAGGGTGAGCGGCAGGGAGCCTCGCTGGATGCTCGCCGTCAGTCGCAGCGACAGGGTGTCGAAGAACCTGAGCACCGCGTCGTAGATGCGGTCGGCGTTGCCGAGCGCCGGCGACTCGAACTGCATCCTCTCGACGGTCCGCTGCGCCACGTAGAGCAGGGTGCCCAGCACGTAGACCACCAGGGTGAGCGCCAGCGGGACGCCGATCCCGTGCCACAGTCCCAGGTGGTAACCCTCGGGGCCGCGCCAGGGACTGCCGGGCGGGAACGCCACGTCGACGTACCGGGCGATGAGGTTCTCGACGGGCGCGTTCCACAGCCCCAGGACCAGGCCGGAGACGGCCAGGGTGGCGGGGACGGAGAGGAACAGCGGCCCCGCCGGTCGGGAGGCGGCGACGGCGGGGCTGATGCCGTCGGGGAAGGACCGCTTGGACCGGAAGGCGCCCATGACCAGTCGTGCGGTGTAGGAGAAGGTGAGGACGGACCCCGCCACGAGCCCCGCGGTGACGACCAGTGACGGCATCCCGTGCAGTCGCTCCTCGGACAGGACCGTGGCGAACGCGGCCTCCTTCCCGACGAAACCGAGGAATGGGGGCAGGCCCGCCATCGAGGCGGCGGCGAGGGTGAAGACGAGTGCGAGCGCGGGTCGCTTCCGCCCGAGGCCTGACAGGTCCCGGATCTCCCGGGTGCCGGTGGTCTTGTCGATCACGCCGACGGACATGAACAACGCCGACTTGAACAGGGAGTGCGCGAGCAGCATCGTCAGGCCGGCGAGCATCGTGTCGCGCGAGCCGATGCCCACCAGGACGAGAAGGAATCCCAGTTGGCTCACGGTGCCAAACGCGAGGACGAGCTTGAGGTCCGTCTCGCGCAGCGCGCGCCACCCGGCCATGAGGAGCGAGACCAGACCCAGCACGATGAGCGGGAGCTGCCAGGTGGACGAGCCGGACAGCCCGGGGGTCATGGCCGCGACGAGGAAGACGCCGGCTTTGACCATCGCGGCGGAGTGCAGGTAGGCGCTCACCGGCGTGGGTGCGGACATCGCACCC
Source organism: Dietzia sp. SLG310A2-38A2 (assembly GCF_014145095.1). Classification (GTDB taxonomy): domain Bacteria; phylum Actinomycetota; class Actinomycetes; order Mycobacteriales; family Mycobacteriaceae; genus Dietzia. Next base: position 1,769 of record NZ_JAALDX010000119.1, read on the forward strand.
GGGAGCCAGAAGTGCAGCGGGGCGATGGCGGACTTGCTCCCCGCGCCGATGATCACGAGCACCAGGGCCCAGTGGATGAGCGGACCCGACGGTGGCGACGCGACGACGTCGCTGATCAGGTAGGACCCGGTGGCCTGGCCGAGGATGATCAGGCCGACGAGCATCGCCAGACCACCGAGGGTGGTGACGAGCAGGGCCTGGGTGGCCGCGCGGCGGGCGGAGGCCCGCGCCGCGTAGTGGCCGACCAACAGGAAGCTCAGGACGGAGGTGATCTCCCAGAAGATGTAGAGGAGGATCATGTTGTCCGCCACCACCAGGCCGAACATGACGCCGGCGAAGGCCACGAGCTCCGCGGCGAACAGGTGAAGTCGGGGTTCGTCGTCCTTGAAGTACCAGGTGCAGTAGACCAGCACCAGTGCGCCCACGCCGAGCGCGATGAGCGCCAGCAGCGCCGACAGCGCGTCCATCCGCAGATCGAGCGCGAGGTGGATGCCGGGCGCCCATTGGATGGACTCGGTGGGGACGCGGTCCAGGTTGGCGGCCACCCACACCGCTCCCGCCGCCGGCACCAGGGCGAGCGCCAGGAACGCTCGGCGACCGAACCTCAAGACCAGGGGGACCGCGAGCAGGGCGGCCACGGCGTGGGCCGAGAGGATCGCGATCACCGGCGGCTCCTCTCGTCATGTGGACCGGAGAACGACGCGCGGACGACCCCGCCGGAGGGGACGGGGTGCCGGTGGTCGACCAGGGTCGGGGTTCGCCGATCACTTTACAGAAGGCGCCCCACGGGATCCTTCTCAGCGCAGGTGGAGCAGGGTCGCCGCGCTCAGCAGCGCGGCGATCGAGGCCTCACCCGGGGACTGCCCGAAACCCATGGCCCACGTCGCGCGGCGACCGCAGGTGGCCCGCAGGATCGTGCACCAGGACTCGGTCCCGCCGAACCCGTCTCCCTCGTACTGGTGGAACCGCTCGATCTCCACGCGGGCGCCGATCCTGCCCAGCATCTCGGACATGGCGGTGAGGTCCCCGCAGGACTCGGTGGTCAGGCGGTGGGCGGTGTACTCGCCCGGGGCGGAGGGGTCCCGGGTGGCCAGGATCGCCTCGTAGGCTGTGATCCCGCGGCCCAGCGGGCGGCGTGTGAGGTCGGCCAGGTGGAAGTGGTCGGTCGACGGCGCGTAGGTGTCGATCAGCGTGCGCCAGTCCAGTCCTGCCGCCTCGTCGGCGAAGCCGCGCGGCAGCCGGCGGCCGAACCGCTCGCCGAAGGGGCAGGAGGTCGGGCCGGTGGGGGAAGGGGTGGTGGCACGTGTGGAAAAGCCGGTGGAGCCAGTAGAGGAACTCGGTGCGGTGGTGGAATACATGGTGTTCTCGTCTCAGACGTCGGTGCGGGGACCGACGGAGATCACGCAACCACGCAACGGGGGTGCCGGTCTTCAGGCCCCGTTACGTCCGGTTACTACGAGAATCTTCCGCATGACCGAGAACTGTAGACGGCGGGGACGTACCACGGCAAGCGGGCGTGACCGGCCTCTCGGCCCCCGCGGTGCTCCGGCCCCCGCGGTGTTCCCGGCCCCCCGGACGGTCAGTCCACCTAGTTCTCGCGCCGCTCCGCGTACAGCCGCAGCGTCTCGACCTGGTCTGGGTCGAGCGAGGGCGGGACCATCCGTCGCGCACGGGCCACGTCGTCCGCGGTGACCTCGGCGGCGTCAATGTCGCGCCGCATGGCGGTGAGGGCCGATTCCCGCAGCAGTGCGGCGCAGTCCGCCGCGGAGTAGCCGTCCAGGTCGGAGGCGAGCGCGGTCAGGTCCACATCGTGGGCCAGCGGAACACTGCGGC
>NZ_JAALDX010000120.1 GCF_014145095.1 Dietzia sp. SLG310A2-38A2
CTACCTCCGCCACGCGGCGGACCGGTCGGACGCCGCCCGGCGGACCTATCGCGCCGTGGCCACGGGCGACCGACCCGGCGTGACCGGCATGGCCGTGGCCCAGCGTCAGGCGGTCGGGTTGGGCAGAGTCCCCATCACCGCTACGCCGGTCGACGGTGGCTACCGCATCGACGGCCCGGTTGCGTGGGCCTCCAACGTCTACGAGGACAGCACGATCGTCCTCGCCGCCAACACGGAGGACGGGCGCAGCCTCGTCCTGGCCTTCGAGGCGTCGACTCCCGGGGTGGACATGCGCAGCGCTCCGGATCTGCTGGCGCTCAACGCCACGGCCTCGACCATGATCGGGCTCAACGGTGTCGTCGTCCCCGACGAGCAGGTGCTGGGGGAGGACCTGGGGGACTTCTTGTCCGGCGTGCGTCCGGAGTTCCTCGTCCTGCAGGCCGCGTTCTGTTCAGGTGTCGCGGCGCGTTCTCTCACCGAGGTCGAGGGACTCCTCGAGGGCCTCGGTGCGTTCTCCGCCGACGAGCACGCCACGCTGGTGGAGCGCCACGAGCACATGCACTCGGAGCTGCACCGTCTGGCGTCGAGGCCGGGAGAGGGCACTCTCGTCGACCTCCTCCTGGTGCGCCTGGACGGCGCCGAGATCGCTCCCGCCGCCACGCGACTCGAGGCCATCCTCTGCGGTGGCATGGGTTATGCACAGGGCGCGCCCGCCAACCGTCGGATGCGTGAGGCCGCGTTTCTCCCCGTCCAGTCCCCTTCGCAGTCCCAGCTGCGGTGGGAGCTCGACCGGCTGGGGGTCTCCCGGCTCGTGTGGCTAGGTGGTGCGGCGCGCTGACGGACCGGGCACCGGGCCACACGCCGACCTGAGAGCGCGCGGCTCAGTGGTCCCGCAGTGCCTCGATCAACTCGTCCTTGTTCATGGACGAGCGGCCCTCGATGCCGATCTCCCGGGCGCGGTCGCGGAGGTCGTCGACGGTCCAGTCCTCGTACGAGCCGGCCTTGCCACCCTTGTGGCCGACCTCGGACCGCGATTCCTTGGCCGAGGCGTTGGCGATCCGGGCGGCCTTCTCCTTGCTGGCGCCGTCGTCGCGTAGTGCCTTGTAGACCTTCTCGTCCTTGATGTTCGGCTGTCGGTCGTCCTTCTTCTCGGCCACGATTCCTCCGGTCGTCACTAGATGTGCGTGTCAGTTCCCATGGTCGCCTCAGCCGCACGCAGTGGCCACCGCTCAGACCCGCCGCAGCTCCGAGTGGAGGTGATGGGTCATAGGCACCCCGACCGCCGCCATGGCGAATGTGGTGACCAGTCTGTCCCCGGTGAGTTCGTACCGGCGCCTGGTGGCGTCCACCTGCTTGGCGGTGGAGCTGTTGGCCACCCGGGCCTGGAACTCCAGGACGAGCGAGTCCGCCTCGGCCACGACGGTGCCCTCGGCGAGTTCGGTCTGTCCCATGGGTTGGGCCAGGATCAGTTCGGCGGTCCCGGCCCCCGGGATGCGCAGGTACCCCGTCTCGGTGTGCATGGGGGAGCCGTCCGCGCTCCACGACCGCTGGACGTAGTGCAGGAACGGCTTGCCGATGTCCGTGAAGACCACCTCGTCGGTGTACCTGAAGTCCTCGATGGTGGGATACGACCCCGCGCCGTCACCTCTCCAGGTGCCGAGAAGGGCGGCGACGGGGGCGAGGGAGGGTGCCGGTTCCATGCCACGAGCCTAGGCGACGCCGGCGTCCCACACCGGCTGTCCGTGGGCGTCGAGCCGGAGACCTTCGCTCGGACTGTGCCCGGTGATCTTCCCGCTGTGCATGAGGTGTCCTACAGGGAGGTCGTGGATCGTCGTGGTCACATCGGCCACGATCCTGCGATGGCAGCGCCACCACACGGACTCCGAACACATGACCGCGGTGCGCTGGGAGCGCGCGTCCTCGACGACCCGGTCCAGTGCCGCACGGAATTCGGCCGTGCGGGTCCACGCGCTGTAGGCGCGGAACGCCTCGACGCGCCACCAGGTGTCGGGGGACTCGCGCCGCTGCTCCGCCGTGAGGGTGCGGCGGCCCCCGAGTTGCTCCTCCCAGCGGTAGTCGATGCCGACGTCCCGGGCGAGGTCCGGCACCGCCCCCTTGGCTGCGGCGGAATTGGCGCGACTTCCGGGAAAACGACGGATGTCCACCAGGAGCTCCACCCCGGCGCCGGTGAGCAACGCGCCGAGCTCGTCGCCCGCGAGCCGACCGTGCCCCACGGTGAGGAGCATCAGTTCCCCGGGTGCCCGGTCCCGGCTGCCTCCGCGGAGGCGGTCCCGGGCCCCGACTCGTCCCCTCGTCGGGGGACCACGTGGGCGACGGCCACCACCACGGCGCCGACGACCAACCCGAACAGCAGCGAGCACACCGTGTTGACCAGCCACCCGAGCACGTTCCCGACGCCCGCGACCGCGGCGGCGGGCTCCTCCAGGAGGTGCACCAGGTGGTAGGGGGCGCTCCCCCCGAGTTCGTCCAGTCCCACGAGCAGGATGTGTCCACCGACCCACAGCATCGCGAGCATCCCGACGAACGAGATCACCTCGAGGACCGTCGGCATCGCCTTGACCAGACCACTGCCGAACCTCTGCGTCCCGGGAGAGTCCTTCCCGGCCAGGTGGAGACCGATGTCGTCCATCTTGACGATCACCGCGACCACGCCGTAGACGAGCGCGGTGATGAACAGTCCCACCACCACCAGGATCGCCGCACGGGTCCAGAACGGCTCGTCGGCGACCTCGTTGAGCGCGATCATCATGATCTCGGCGCTGAGGATGAAGTCGGTGGTCACCGCCCCGCGGACCATCCGCTTCTCCGCGTCCGGGCCCTTCTCGACGACTGGTGTGGCCTCCTCGTGGTGGCCGGAGACCCGCTCCCACACCTTCTCCGCGCCCTCGTAGCAGAGGTACGCACCGCCGAGCATCAACAGCGGGGTGAGGATCCACGGCACGAACTGGCTGAGCAGGAGGGCAAAGACGATGATGATCGCCTTGTTGCCCAGGGAGCCCGTGGCGATCCGACGGATGATCGGCAGCTCCCGTGACGGCTCCACGTCGCGGACGTACTGCGGGGTCACCGCGGTGTCGTCGACCACCACTCCGGCGGCCTTGACGCTCGCGCGCCCCGAGGCGGCCGCGATGTCGTCGGTGCTGGCCGCGGCCATCCGGGCGAGGACGGCGATGTCGTCGAGCAGGGCGGCGAGACCACCGGCCATGGGTACCTCACTGTTGCGGGCGGGAGAGGTCCCCGCCGACGGGACGGCCGACCCGTGCCGGGTCGGATCGTCACAGGGTAGCCCCGTTCGGCTCGCCGCGCCCTCGCAGCCCGGCTCCGTCTCAGCCCTCCACTGCGTCCAGGACCCACCTGAGTGTCGACACCCCGGTCCGTCCGAGGTGCAGGGCCACCGGTCGGGAGCCGAAGGGCCCGTCGGGGAGTGCGAGCGTCCTGCGCGCCCAGTGGGGCAGTGCCGCGACCGCGCCCTCGCGCAGCATCGCGTAGGCGGGTTTGTCGGTCCACCCCACGGGCGGTTCGTTCAGCAGGAAGTGTCGGGCGTCGAGCGCGGCCGGGGAGGCCTCGAGCTCGGGCCGGTACTCCTCGAGAGCCGCGTCGAGCTCGGCGACGGTCATCGGGACGCTTCTGGCCCCCAGCATGATCCCGGTGCGCGACGCCTGCCGCACGTACTCGTCTCGCCGCTCCGGCGACATCGGAGTGCGACCGTAGAGACGGTGGCACTCGAGGAAGCTCCAGATCTCGGCGACGTGGACCCACCGCAACAGGTGCGGGTCACGGGCGTCGTAGGGTCGGCCGCGATAGTCGGTGCCCACCACCGCCCGGTGCACGCCGTTGATCGTCCGGATGAGCTCCGTGGCGTCGGAGACCGTCCCGAACGTCGTCGTGGCGATGAACTGCGAGGTGCGCTGGAGCCTTCCCCAGGGGTCACCGCGGTAGTCGCTGTGGTCGGCCACCCCGGCCATGGCCAGTGGGTGCAGCGACTGCAGCAACAGGGCGGTCAGGCCGGCGGCGAACATCGAGGCGTCGCCGTGCACCGCGCAGATCGCGTCCCCCGGTGAGTTCCACCGTTCGCCCTCGGAGTGCCAGATCCGCTGCCGTCGCTCGGCGGCGTCGTCACCGGCGATCCGTGAACGCACCACCAGCCCGGCCCGTCGACGGGCCCCGGTCAGGGCTCGGGACGCCGTTGTCGTCATCACTGGCATGGCGGACACCACCTCGGGGGTCGGTCGTGCCCGTCACCATACCCCTGGTATGGGCAGCGCTGGTGGAGCCGGGACGGCATCGGTCGGCTGTCACCGTCGAGTTGCCGACCGCGGCTCTCACGCGGCGCGAACCGGCCGGCGGAAGACCGCCATCACCGCCACCACGACCGGGAGGGCGCAGGCGCCCATCACCACGAGCATCGGGAGGGCGGAGTGCGGGCCGTCGACCCCGGTCAGCGGCGAGACCAGGGCCGCCAGGCTGAACTGCGCCGCGCCGAGCAGCGCGGACCCGGAACCCGAATGACCCCGGGTGGCCTGCATGGCCAGCGCTGCCGCGTTGGGCAGGATCGCGCCGATCGACAGGGTCAGCAGGATGAAGCCCGCGGTGACCGGTGCCAGCCCCAGCGTGCCGGCGGGGGACAGGGCGACGACGACGGCGAGCACCGCGATCGCCGAGAGCATGCCGACCACCCCGGTGGCGAGGATCTTCTCCGGTGCGAACCTGCCGACCAGGCGTGCCCCGGCCAGATTCGAGGCGAGGATGCCGAGAGCGTTGACGGTGAACGCGACCGAGTACGCGGTGGGGGAGAGGCCGACCATGTCCTGGTAGATGAACGGGCTGGCGGAGATGTACGCGAAGAGCACTCCGAAGGTGAACACGAACAGCGACACCCGGGCCACGAAGGGCCCATGGGTGGCCACGACCCACATGTCGGACAGGGTCGACGTGATGCCGCCGGTGCGGCGGTTGTCGGGGTGCAGCGTCTCGGGCACCGCCGAGACCACGCCGATCGCCGTGACCACGGACAGGCCGGCCAGCAGCCAGAACACGCCCCGCCAACCGCCGAACGGCACCACGGCGCCGCCGATGAGCGGGGCGATCACCGGCGCCACCGATTGGAGGGCCATCAGTGTCGCGAACGCCTTGGCGACACCGGCCCCGCGGCCGACGTCCACCACCACGGCCTTGCTCAGGACGATCCCGGCCGCGCCGAAGAACCCCTGGGCGACCCGTCCCAGCACCAGTACCCAGATCGACGGGGCCAGCGCACACACCACGGCCGCGACCGCGGTGCCCACCGAACCCAGGATCAGCAGGGTGCGCCTGCCCATCCGGTCGGAGAGCGGACCGATCACGAGCTGCCCCGCGGCCAGCGAGACCATGAAGGCGGTCAGGGTGAGCTGGGCGACCGAGGCGGAGACGCCGAACTCGCCGACGATCAGCGGCAGCGCGGGCAGGTAGGTGTCGGTCGCGAACGGCCCGATCGCCCCGGCCAGGGCGAGGGGCAGGAGTATGGCGGCGGGTACGGGCCCCGCCAGCGCGGACGGAGAACTCGGCGCCTGGGCGCGGGACCGGGTGGACTTCACGGGTGGACGATAGCCCCGCCGATGTGGGTCGCGCGACGCCCCGATAACCCGTTTCCACCCCCGCTCCGATGCCCGAGGGCGGGCGATCAGTGCTGGTGACGAGCGGTGTGTCGGCTAGCTCGCCCGGACCTCCGCGACCCCGTCGAGGTACGTGATGACCCCGCCCTCGAAGGTGGAGATCCATCCGCCGTCGGTGGTGGCCTCGTCCGCGGTGGGGAAACCCAGTTCGCCCCCCGGCCCGCCCGCGTCCAGGTAGGCGGTGAGGATCTCACCTTGAACCACGAAGGCGCGCCCTGCGGGGGTGAGGACGATCGCCCCGCGTTCGAATTCTGTGATCGAGCCGTCCTCTACATCGGTGGCGGGACCGGTGGCCCGCCCCAGCTCGCCCGCCTCGCCGCCGAGGTCGTTCCAGCGGTCCGCCACGGGTGCCGGGATGTCGACCGTCGAATCGGCGGGCCCGGGAACGGGGGCCGAGCTCGTCGTGGTCATCACCTCGGAGGTGGCCGGCGACGCGCCGGTCGCTCCGTCCTGATCCGATTCCCCGTCCGTCCCGCAGGCGGAGAGCCCGGCGGCGGCGGCCGCGGCGACGGTGACTGCGGCGAGGGCACGCGTGATCCTGTTCATGCACGCTGATCCTAGTCGCGGCCGGGTGGATGTGACTTTCGTTGCCGGATCGCGATGCGCCGGGGTGTTCCGCGGGGCCCGCGGTGGGTGGACACTGGATCCGGGCCACGCCCGTCGGGGCGGCAGGAGGGGAGCGACATGTCGACGTTCGTCACGTGTCTGTGGTTGAACGGGCAGGCGGAGGAGGCCGCGGAGTTCTACTGCTCGGTCTTCCCGAACTCGCGCGTCATCGCGGTCGACGAGTCGCCGGTCGACACCCCGGGGCCGAAGGCCGGAGAGGTCCTGACCGTGGAATTCGAGCTCGACGGGCGGGCCTTCCTCGCCCTCAACGGTGGTCCGGGGGTCGAGTACACCGACGCGATCTCGCTGGAGATCAGGTGCGCGGACCAGGCCGAGATCAACCACTACTGGGACGGCCTGCTGGCCGGCGGGGGCCGGGAGGTGCAGTGCGGCTGGCTCATCGACCGCTACGGCGTGCGGTGGCAGGTCGCGCCGGAGTGGTTGTACGAATTGTGGCGCTCGGGGGACCAGGCGGCCACCGCGCGGGCCTTCACGGTGATGATGGACATGGTCAGACTCGACGTCGCCGCACTGGAGGCGGCCGCCCGGGGAGTCTGAATACAGCGCCTCCCCGGGCGATCACCAGCCGGTCTTCAGAGCCCGGGGCGCTTGCCCACCGTCAGCGTGACCTCGCCGGTGTGGGCGAAGAAGTCCTCGCCCTTGTCGTCGACCACGATGAACGCGGGGAAATCCTCCACATCGATCTTCCACACCGCCTCCATGCCGAGCTCCTCGTACTCGATCACCTCGACGTGTTTGATGCAGTCCTGTGCCAGCCGCGCGGCGGGGCCGCCGATCGAGCCCAGGTAGAAGCCGCCGTGGGTGGCGCAGGCATCGGTGACCTGCGTGGAGCGGTTCCCCTTGGCCAGCATGACCATGGAGCCGCCCGCGGCCTGGAACTGCTCGACGTACGAGTCCATGCGGCCGGCGGTGGTGGGGCCGAACGACCCTGAAGGCATGCCTTCGGGGGTCTTGGCGGGACCGGCGTAGTAGACCGGGTGATCCTTGAGGTACTGCGGCATCGCCTCGCCGGCGTCGAGCCGCTCCTTGATCTTGGAGTGGGCGATGTCGCGGGCCACCACCAGCGGACCGGTGAGGGACAGGCGGGTCTTGACCGGGTGCTTGCTGAGCTCGGCGAGGATCTCCGGCATGGGCTTGTTGAGGTCGATCCGCACCGCGGCGCCCTTACCCGTCCCGGACACGCCATGCGTCGCGGCGTCCAGCTCGGCATCGGTGGTGGCGGGCAGGAACCGACCGGGCTCGAACTCGAGCTGCTCGAGGAACACGCCCTCGGGGGTGATCTTGGCCTTGGCCTGGCGGTCGGCGCTGCAGGAGACGGCGATCGCGACCGGGAGTGAGGCCCCGTGGCGGGGGAGCCGCACCACGCGGACGTCGTGACAGAAGTACTTGCCGCCGAACTGCGCTCCGATCCCGATCTGCTGCGTCAGCTCGAAGACCTTCTCCTCCAACTCCACGTCGCGGAATCCACGGCCCGACATGGCTCCCTCCCGGGGAAGCTCGTCCAGGTAGTGCGCCGAGGCGAGCTTGGCCGTCTTGACCGCGAACTCGGCGGAGGTGCCGCCCACCACGATCGCCAGGTGGTAGGGCGGGCAGGCCGCGGTGCCGATCGAGCGGATCTTCTCCTCGATGAACTGCATCATCCGCTCGGGGTTGAGGATCGCCTTGGTCTCCTGGTACAGGAAGGACTTGTTGGCCGAGCCGCCACCCTTGGCCATGAACAGGAACTTGTAGCTGTTCTCGTGGCCGGGAGTGGTGTCGGCGCCGATCTCGATCTGGGCCGGCATGTTGTTGCCGGTGTTCTTCTCGTCCCACATGGTCAGGGGGGCGTTCTGCGAGTAGCGCAGGTTGAGGCGGGTGAACGCGTCGTAGACGCCGCGGGCGACCGCCTGCTCGTCGGGACCGGGGGTGAGCACGTGCTGGCCGCGCTCGCCCTTGACGATCGCGGTACCGGTGTCCTGGCACATCGGCAGCACCCCGCCGGCGGCGATGTTGGCGTTCTTGAGCAGATCCAGTGCGACGAACTTGTCGTTGTCGCTGGCCTCGGGGTCGTCGAGGATCTTGGCCACCTGGGCCAGATGGTCCGGGCGCAGGTAGTGGGAGATGTCGTGCATCGCCGTCTCGGTGAGCAGCCGGATCGCCTCGGGTTCCACACGCAGGAAGGTCGTGCCGTCCGGGCCCTCGACCGTGGAGACGCCCTCGGTGGTCAGGAGGCGGTACTCGGTGGTGTCCGCACCGACCGGGAGGAGGTCCTCATAGACGAACTCGGGCATTGACGCTCCTGGATCTTCGAGGCGGGTAAAACTTCCGTCCAGGATAATCGTCCGATTGCGCAGGTCAGAATCGGGTGTCCCGCAGCGGGACGAATCGGTATCCGCCGTGGTCGGTGACCTCGAGCTCCCCCCTCGTGCGCCGCACCCTGTGCATGACGTCCCGCCAGGGAGCGACCATCACGCCGTCGTCGTTCAGCTGGTCCACGAGGTCCTGCGGCAGGGCCTGGCCCATCGCGGAGACGAGGATCCGGTCGAAGGGTCCGTACTCCGGCAGGCCGAGCACCCCGGGTTCGGCGCGGTGGACATGAACCCACGGAAGGGTGTTGGCCGCCCGCGACCTCTCGACCAGCTCCGGCACCAGCTCGACCGCAAACACCTCCGAGGCCGGGCCTCCCAGTTCGCCCAGGATCGCGGAGGTCCATCCGCTGCCGGAGCCCACGTCGAGGACCCGCATCCCGGGGAACGGTTCGAGGAGGGTCATCATGTCCGCCACGGTGGAGGGCTGGGAGTTCGTCTGCCCGAAGCCGATCGGCAGCGGCGCGTCGCGGCGGTGGTCGCCCGCGACCTCCGGTGGGAGGAACCGACGCCGGTCCTGGGCGCGCATCGCCCTCCGGACCTCCTCGGTGGGCATATCGGGCCTCCTTCGCGACGGGCCTGCGATGTCGCGATCCTACTCGCGCGCGGGTCCCGTGGCCACGGGCGCGAGCCGGGTAGCGCGGGGCCCGCACCCTCCCCTTCTGAGGGAAGGCACACCTTAGTTTTGCCCTGGCGGCCGCGGGGTGGTTAAGGTGAGCCTTACCTACTCACTACTACTGATTCAGCCCGGGAGAAACAGTGAACCGATTCCCCACGATCGTCGCCGCGGCAGCCGC